>CBHCZH010000051.1:0-21743 GCA_965977975.1 uncultured bacterium | reverse complement strand
CCTGCTGGAGGGGGACCGGGAACAGGTTTCCCCCGCCGATCATTGCCTAGCTGGAGGGGCCGCTTGCGCGCACCCGCGGGGCGGTCCCCGTCGCGCAAGGAGGCCGCTGATGGCCACGATCGTCTGGACGCTTCATCGGCAACAGCAGCAATGCGGCGCGCAGCTGCAAGCCCGCTCGAATTCCTCGGGCTCGGGAGCGCGCCAGCCGGGAGAAGCGCCGAACGAAGCGGTCGAGGGCCGCGAGGCGCAGGATCACGAGCAGGCCGGCGGCGTGCCGCAGGCGGGCGAGTCTCCGGCGAGCGAGCTTGCTCACCGCGACCAGGACAACACGCCGTCCGCCCCCCGCGATCCGCGGGTTGAATGGGACGATATCGTCCAGCCCGAACCCCAGCGGCGCGGCGAAAGCTTCGACCGCCTGCCCTTACCGGAAGGAAAATGACCATGGGCGAGTACGAACCCAACGATTCGCGCAACGTGACCCTCAAGCAGAACCGCGCCCCCGGCGAGCCGCCGCGGACCGGCCCGCGCGAAGGCGAGACGCGCCAGCAGCAGGCCGGCGAGACCGAGCTCGATCAGGACGAGCGCGGCGAGGAGGCCGAGCAGACCGCGGACCCGCAGGCCGAGCAGCAAATGCGCGAGGCGGCAATGGAGCAGGACGCCGACGAGCTGGACGAGGAAGCCGGGCGGCTGGACCGGAACGATTAGGCCTTAGCGGCCGGCGCGGAACAGGTTCCAGCGGCGCGAAAGCTCGAGCCCGACCAGCAGCGGCGTCGACCAGATCCAGGTCATCAGCACGGATTCGATCCAGCCGCGGTTGTCGGCCAGGCGCATGCTGCAGGTCACGAATTTGCCCAGGGTATCCGGCCGGCAAGTCGAAGGCCAGATCGCGTTCTGCATCAGGAACACGCCGAGCGCGAGCCAGCTCAACTGCGCGAGGTACAGCGCGAAATAGCGGCTGACGGCGACTTCGCCGTTGCCGTGGAGATGGGGATGTGCGCGTGCCTTGCTGGCCATGGGCGGAAGCTAACGGGCCAATGGTAAATTTTTCCTTATCGCGCGGCGCGTGAAAGCGCCGCTGGCTCAGGTGACTGAGACGCGCGCTTAGTCGCGGCGCTGCACTTTCTTCGAGCTGAAGTGCGAGCCGCCGCCGAGCACGGTGATGCCGAGGAAGAAGCCGAAATCGTACCAGCCGCCGTTGTTCGGCACCGCGTAGACCGCGATGTCCGGATCGAACAGCGAGCCGATCCAGGCGAACGGGAACACGAACCCGTGCCACAGGCCCCACAGGAAGCCGGGCGTGTCGGCCGTGTGCTCGACCGCCTCGGGCACCTGCCGCGCGCAGGCGGCCAGCAGGACGACGAGGCCGATCACGGCCACCGTGCGATAGGCTCGGTTCATCGGGCGCTCCCTTCAACTCCACGCGCGCGCGCATCCAAACGCCGCTTCGCGCGTTTGACCGGGCGACCCTCAACAGGAGATGACTCATGACCGACGCCAGCGCAATCCGCGAGCACATGGAAGTGATCGGCGCCGACGGCACGCATGTCGGCACCGTCGATTGCCTCAAGGGCGACCGCATCGTCCTCACCAAGAGCGATTCGGGCGTGCAGATGGAAGCCGCGCAAAGTTCGCACGCCGGCCACCACCACTACATTTCGCTCGGCCTCGTCGCCGGCGTCGAAGGAAACCAGGTCCGCCTCAGCACGACCGGCGCCAACGCGGTGCAGTTCATGGAGGAGGGGGAGGAGTAAAGGGCCAATCGATCCTTCCCGCGAACGGGGAAGGATCCCGGGGATTTGCTGACAGGCGAGGTACTCCTCGCTGTCGACCTTCACTTCTTCGGCAATCGCGCGACGATGCGCAAGGGCGCGCCGCTGCCGCCCTTCACCTTGGCCGGGAGCGCCACCACCATGGCGCCCGTCGGGGGCAGCGCGGACAGGTCGGCGACGTTCTCGAACGCGGGAATGTCCCGGCCGAGGATGACCTGGTGCGCGATGTAATCCTTCGACTGCCCGTAATCGATGCTCGCGGTATCGATGCCGATGGCGGCGATGGTTCTCTCCTCCGCCAGAAGCCGTGCGGCGCCTTCCGACAGCCCCGGGAAATGCAGCGCGGCGACGCCTTCGTCACCCTTCAGCACCGTGCCGAGATAGCGCGAGGCGTCGGGCCAGCGGCTGGCGAAACCGGTTCGAACGAGCACGATCGCGCCCTGCGGCAGCGGTCCGTTGCCGGCTTCCCAGGCGAGGATGTCCTCGCGGGTCACGCGATAGTCCGGGTCGGCCCCGGCTTCCGCGCTGACGTCGATCACCGCCGCCGGGCCGATCAGGCGGCCGAGCGGCACCTGGTCCGCGCTTTGACGCCCCTCGGCGAAATGGACCGGCGCATCGAGATGGGTCCCGCCGTGCTCCGACAACGCGAGGTTGTACGTGCTGTAGTAATAGCCGGCCTCGGTCGTCCCGGCGAACACCTGCTCGTGGACGTAAGGCTCGGCCGTGGGCCAGAAGATCGTGTCGGCGCCGAGCGCGTGGGTGAGATCGATCCATTCGCCGGTGGGCTCGGCGGTCGTGGGCGTGGAAGACGCGCCCGACGAGCATGCGGCCAGCGCCGGGATGGCGGCAAGCAGGGGCAGGCAGCGCTTCATCATCGGCTTCATCCCCAGGGCGAGGGGCAGCCTATCGCCCGCCTCACTGGCAGGCGAGGCATTCCTCGTAGTCGGTCTGGCCGCCAGCGCTGAGCTCGTACTTCGGCGCATCCGCGGTGTTGTCGGCCTCGACCCCTCCCGCGAACCCCGCGCGCTGCACGCTCTTCGAGCGCAGGTAGTAGAGCGACTTGATGCCTTTCTCCCACGCCTGGAAGTGCAGCATCATCAGGTCCCACTTGTCGACGTCGGCGGGAATGAACAAGTTCAGGCTTTGCGCCTGGTCGATGTAGGGCGCGCGGTCGGCGGCGAATTCGAGCAGCCAGCGCTGGTCGATCTCGAAGCTGGTCTTGTAGACCGCCTTCTCCTCGGCGGTGAGGAAGTCGAGGTGCTGGACCGATCCGCCCTTCTCGAGGATCGAGTTCCACACGTTGGTCGAATCCTTGCTCTTCGAAGCGAGCAGCTTCTCCAGATACGGATTCTTGACCACGAAGCTGCCCGAGAGCGTCTTGTGGGTATAGATGTTGGCCGGGATCGGCTCGATGCAGGCCGACGTGCCGCCGCAGATGATGCTGATCGACGCGGTCGGAGCGATCGCCATCTTGCAGCTGAACCGCTCCATCACGCCCATTTCCTCGGCATCGGGGCAGGCGCCGCGCTCTTCGGCGAGGACCATCGAGGCTTCGTTGGCCTTGGCGCTGATGTGCTGGAACATCTTCATGTTCCAGGCCTTGGCCATCGCGGATTCGAGTCCGATGCCCTTCTTCTGCAGGAACGAGTGGAAGCCCATCACGCCCATGCCGACCGAGCGTTCGCGGTCGGCCGAATACTTGGCGCGCGCCATCTCGTCCGGCGCCCGATCGATGTAGTCCTGCAGCACGTTGTCGAGGAAGCGCATCACGTCCTCGATGAAGGCCTTGTCGCCCTGCCATTCGTCCCAGGTCTCGAGATTGAGCGAGGAGAGACAGCAGACCGCGGTGCGATCGTTGCCGAGATGGTCGCGGCCCGTCGGCAGCGTGATCTCCGAGCACAGGTTCGAGGTCGAGACCTTAAGCCCGAGATCGCGGTGATGCCTGGGCATCATCCGGTTCACGGTGTCGGAGAACACGATGTAGGGTTCGCCGGTCGCAAGACGGGTCTCGACCAGCTTCTGGAACAGGCTGCGCGCATCGACCTTGCCGCGTACCGAGCCGTCCTTGGGCGACTTCAGTTCCCATTCCCCGCCGTCGCGAACCGCTTCCATGAACGCGTCGCTGACGAGCACGCCGTGGTGCAGGTTGAGCGCCTTCCTGTTGAAGTCGCCCGACGGCTTCCTGATCTCGAGAAATTCCTCGATCTCCGGGTGGCTGACGTCGAGATAGCACGCGGCCGAACCGCGCCGCAGCGAGCCCTGGCTGATCGCCAGCGTCAGCGAATCCATCACCCGCACGAACGGGATGATGCCGCTGGTCTTGCCGTTGAGCCCGACCGGCTCGCCGATCCCGCGCACGTTGCCCCAGTAAGTGCCGATGCCGCCGCCGCGGCTCGCCAGCCAGACGTTCTCGTTCCAGGTGCCGACAATGCCTTCGAGGCTGTCGTCGACCGAGTTGAGATAGCACGAGATCGGCAGGCCGCGGCCGGTGCCGCCGTTCGACAGCACCGGAGTCGCCGGCATGAACCACAGCTTCGAGATGTAGTCGTAGAGCCGCTGGGCGTGTTCCTGGTCGTCGGCGTAGGCGTCGGCGACGCGCGCGAAGAGGTCCTGATAGCTCTCCCCGGGCAGCAGGTAGCGATCGGTCAGCGTATCCTTGCCGAAATCGGTCAGCAGCGCGTCGCGCGCTTCGTCGGTCACGACGTCGAAGCGGCGCGGGCGTACCGCTTTCGAATCGTCGACCGCCGCCGCCGCGGCCTTGAGCGCTTCGGCCATCGCGCCGGCGGCGGCATCGGCGACCAGATCTTCGCTGCCCGAATCCTTGCGATCCATCTTCACTGCCTTGGCCTTGTTCGTGGGGGGTGCGGTCTCCGCTTCCATCGTATCGCTCAGGCCCATCGCCGCTTCGTCCCCGTTTCGAAATTCCATCGCCTCGCAGCCCCCGACCCTGTCTGGTCCGAACCCGGACCGTGCCTCAATGTTCCGCATGCGTTCCGAATCGGCGGCGCTTTGCAACCTACCAACTCGCATGCGGCGGCAGGGAATTACTTATCCCCCGGCCTGTCCCCAGTTGGGCCTTGCGGAGGCATCAAACGCCGCGATTCCGGGCCGTCGACGCAAGGGCGTGCGACCGCGCTGAATCTAGGTATTGTGGGTTGCCCCCGCAACCCAACCACTAGCCATAGTGAATCGGCGGGGACTCGGGCGCAAGAGGGTTAAGCCGGACTTAATGCCGACCCGGACCTCGATCCATTGGTGTGTTACGCCGTCAATACGGCGCGACGCGTGGACCAAACTCGACTGGTGCGAGGCGCAAGAGTCAAAATGAGTTGTCCAAAAAAATTTTTGTCCCCCGCCGGGTTTGAATCTTTCGAATCCGGGCGCGCAATTTTGCTGCGGGCCGGCGGCCCTCGAAGCTGCTAATTGCGGTGCACCAACAGGGAGTCTCGATGAAGACGCACGAAGACTACTTCGCCGATTGCCCTGCCGAATCGAAGCGCCGGCTCGAAGCGATCCGGGCCGAGGCCGAACGGCGCGTCGAGGGAACGGCGCGCGTCATCTCCTACAAGATGCCGGCGCTCAGCAAGGGACGCGTGTTCCTCTATTTCGCCGCGTTCAAGAACCATATCGGCATCTATCCGCCGGTCACGGCGCCGAGCGAGCTCGTGGACGAGCTCGCGCCCTATCGCGGGCCAAAGGGCAACCTGGCCTTCCCGCTCGCCGACCCGCTCCCGATCGAGCTGATCGGTCGGGTCGCCGAGGCCCTGGCGGCACAATACGCGAAATAGCCGCGGCGGTGCGAGCCTCTCGGTGAGAGACTCGCGCGCGTTCCGCGAGAGTAGTAACAGCGCGCATGCCTCGCCTCGCCGTCGTCGCGCTCGCCCTTGCCGCCCCGTTGCTGATCGCGGCGGGCGCCCCGCCAACGGCCGACTATGCCGCCGACGCGCGCTCGATCGAGCGGCTGGTCAACGAGGACTACGGCTACCTCGAGCGCTTCGACGGCGGCCGCATGCCGCTTTCGGACAAGCTGCGTGCCGAAGCGGCAGAGGTCGACAGCCGCGAGGAGCTGATCCGCTATGCCGAGCGCGCGCTCGCGGCGTTTGCCGATCATCACGCGATCACCGGCAGCTCGCTTGCCGACAGCTGGGCGCTGGTGCCGAGCTATGCGGATCTGTGGGTCGAACGGGCCGGGGCCGAATTCGCGATCACCGCGGTGCGCGAAGGCTCGCCGGCCGAGCAAGCGGGAGTGCGGGCGGGCGACCGGCTGATCGCGGTGGGCGCGGTGCCGATCGCGCGGGCGGTCGAGTTGTTCTGGGCGGATCTCGGCCTCCCGGTGACCGAGGAGCGCGCAGGCTATGCAGCGCGGGTGCTCGCCGCCGGACGCCGCAATGCGCCGCGCCACCTGACCGTCGCGCGCGGCGAGGAGGAGCGGCAGCTTGAGCTGCCCAATCTCTACTTCATGCAGCTGCTCGACCGGCCGGTGCTAAGCTCGACCGAGCAGGACGGCCGCCTGACGATCCGGTTCAACGACTCGCTCGGCTACGGCGCGACGATCGAAGCGTTCGACCGGGCGATGGCCCGCGCCCAGCCGGGGCAGCCGGTTGTGCTCGACCTCACCGACACTGCGAGCGGCGGCAACACCAGCGTGGCGCGGGCGATCATGGGATGGTTCGTCGACCGCCCGACCGGCTACCAGACGCACACCCTGCCCACGGAGGAGCGCCAGACCGGTATTGCCCGGCAGTGGATCGAGCAGGTGCTGCCGCGCCCTGGCAAGCACCACGCGGGCCCGGTGACGGTGCGCGTCGGGCGTTGGACCGGCTCGATGGGCGAAGGCCTGGCGCTCGGGTTCGATGCTATCGGCGCGCGTGTGGAGGGCGGGCCGATGGCGGGGTTGCTCGGGGCGATCTACGATTACCGGCTCGAGCAGTCGGGACTGACCATCAAGTTCCCGGTGGAGCGACTGTTTCACGTCGACGGCACGCCGCGCGAACGGTTCGTGCCGCGGCCGTGATGCGGAACAACGACGAAGCGCGAAGCTTCCCCAAACGATGAAGCCGCTTACCGAACAACACCTGGCGATCTTTCGCCGGCACATGGTCGAGATCGTCGATATGCATTTCGACCTCGCCAGCGACGAGATCGGCAAGGGCGCGCCGGGATCCGAGCTGCGCCGCGCGCTGATGGACGTGCCGCGCCACCTGTTCGTGCCGCACAACCTCGCCGCGCTGGCCTATCAGGACGGACCGCTGCCGATCGGCTTCGACAAGACGATCTCGCAGCCGTTCATCGGCGCGCTGATGCTCGACTTGCTCGATCTGCAACCGGGGCAGCGCGTGCTCGAGATCGGCACCGGGCTCGGCTATCAGGCGGCGGTCATGGCCGAAATGGGCTGCGAGGTGTTCAGCGTCGAAGTAGTCGAAGAGTTCGCCGAAGCCGCCGAAGCGCGCTTTGCGGCCCTTGGTTACGCCGTGAAAGTGCGCGTCGGCGACGGCTCGCGCGGCTGGGACGAGCACGCGCCTTTCGACGCGATCCTGGTCACCGCCGCTGCGCCCGAGCCGCCGTTCAGTCTGCTCGGGCAACTCGCCTCCGCGGGTAGGATGGTGCTGCCGATCGGCGGCGCGGACGTGCAGAAGCTGAGCGTGGTCGAGAAGAAGCCCGGCGGGCTGGTCGAAGTGCGCGAAGTGATGCCGGTCCGCTTCACCCAGCTGGAGCTGGGCTGACCGCCTCGGTCTCCAGCGGGTAGGGTAATTCGCGCGGCGAGGGGCTAAGCATGCCCCATGAGCAAGGCTCGCGGCCGCCCGCCGCACGACGATCAGCTGACGCCCGCGGAATGGGCCGTAGTCGAATGGGTCCGCCACGGGCTCACCAACCGGCAGATCGCCGAGCGGCGCGGGATCGGGCTCGACGCGGTCAAGTTCCACGTCGGCAACGCGCTCGCCAAGCTCGGGCTCGCCGACCGGCGGCAGCTCAGGCGCTGGGACGGCGTGCGCCGCGACAGCGCGCTCAAGCGAGGGGTGACGGAAATGACGGACATGGCATTGGGGGCGATCGGCCAGGTCGCGCGCACGGTCGCGGATCTCGAGGAATCCAAGGCCTTCTATGGCGACAAGCTGGGCCTGCCGCATTTGTACACCTTTGGCGAGCTGGCGTTCTTCGACTGCGGCGGCACGCGGTTGTACTTGCACCGGACCGAGGTCCGGCCCGAATCCTGCCTCTACTTCCAGGTCCCCGATATCCACGCGGCCGTGCAAGCGCTGGAAGCGAAAGACGTCGCCTTCCAGGGCGCCCCGCACCTGATCCACCGCCACGCCGACGGCACCGAGGAATGGATGGCGTTCTTCACCGATCCGGAGGGGCGGACGCTGGCGCTGATGTCGAACTGACACCGTCGCTTGGAGGCAGAGCTGCCGGGACGAAGAAGTAGACGATAACGAACACTGCGATAGCCCCGCCCGCCTTGATGGCATTGCCAACTTGCGCTTCAATGAAACCAGGCGTCATTGAGACGAAACCTGCGGCAGCCAACGCGAGCACAATTCGAAACACCGTATAACTGAAAGGTGTAGGATTCGGGATAAAAATCGCGATAACCAGGATCGCCGCAACGAAAATAACCCCAAACAATACAGCAAGCTTGCGTTCATTTGATTTAGTCATAATCGCCCTCTCCACTTCTTCCGCAATTACTCTTGCGTTGCGGGTCTTGCGAGCCGCTGAAGCCAATGCCCGCAAGGCTCTTTTTGTACTCTCGACATCGGCGGGAAGGTGAACCTTAGCATTCTCACCTGTATTATCTTCAAGCCACAAGCAGGGAAGATCATCGATAGTAAGCCCTGGAAAGCGCGGCTCAGGATTGTCGATGACCGCAACGATGGCGGATGTATCGCCTGCTTTAGTCTCGTCAGTTTCGAGCACGTGAACGTGTTCGCCGGTAATGGCGTCGATCTCCGCACGGCATTCGGTTAGGTAGCGACTGATTTCGCTGTCGCCGGGCAGAAAAATCGGAATGGCCTGGACATACGTCGCCCTGCGCCAGATCAGCCCGAGCACTTAGCGAACGCTCGCTGGATTGCCTCTCGTGTCGGCTTGGCGTCCCCGAGCTCGCGTGCCACGCAAGCTGGATCGGGCACGCCACCTAGTGATCCACCGCTTGGGACATGAAATTGGGGAAGGTTCCTGCCACCAATCGAGTATCTGCCCAACGCAACGTGAACGCTCGTGTTAATGGGTGAATCCGCTTTGGATGCAGAACGGATCGCTACCGCCGGGTCTACCCCGCTGAGAATCAAATTGGTGGCCAAATCTTCGTCGAATTTCGGCACGTCCAACCCCCCCGGTCCTTCCTGCCTACTGTGAAAGTTATAACAGGGACTGTTGGGTGGCAATGAATTCCTTGCTTCAGCGCTATGTTCATCGCTGTCGAAGGGTTTCGATAGCCTACGGCGATTAAGATCCGATATTCATGGCTTTAAGGCACCAGCACCGTGTCTCGTGCCACCAGATCGGTGTCGGGATAATCGAGCGTGAAGTGCAGGCCCCGGCTTTCGTGGCGCTTGAGCGCGCTCTGTACGATCAGGTCGGCGCATTGCAGCAGGTTGCGCAGCTCGATCAGATCGGTGGTGACGCGGAAGTGGCCGTAATAGTCCGCCACCTCGTCGTGCAGCAGCTTGATGCGATGCGCGGCGCGCTCGAGGCGCTTGGTGGTGCGCACGATGCCGACGTAGTTCCACATGAAGCGCCGGATCTCGGTCCAGTTCTGCTTGATGACCACTTCCTCGTCGGAATCGGTGACGCGGCTTTCGTCCCATTCGCGGATCGGCGGAACGGGGTCGAGCTCATCCCAGCATTTGAGTACGCCCTGCGCCGCCGCCTCGCCGAACACGAAGCATTCTAGCAAGGAGTTCGAGGCGAGGCGGTTGGCGCCGTGGAGGCCGCTTTCGGTGCATTCGCCTGCCGCCCACAGGCCCGGCAAGTCGGTGCGCGCGTCGAGGCCGATGAGGATGCCGCCGCAGGTATAGTGCTGCGCCGGAACGACCGGAATCGGCTCCTTGGTCATGTCGATGCCGAGGCCCGAGAGCTTCTCGTGGATGTTCGGAAAATGCTCGAGCACGAACTCGGCAGGCATGTGGCTGATATCGAGATGGACGCAGTCGAGGCCGTAGCGCTTGATCTGGTCGTCGATCGCGCGTGCCACGACGTCGCGCGGGGCGAGCTCGGCGCGCTCGTCGTAATCGGGCATGAAGCGATGGCCGGTGTCGGGGTGCTTCAATTGCCCGCCTTCGCCGCGCACCGCCTCGGTGATCAGGAAGTTCTTGACCTCGAGGTTGTAGAGACAGGTCGGGTGGAACTGCATCATCTCCATGTTGGAGACGCGGCAGCCGGCGCGCCAGGCCATCGCGATGCCGTCCCCTGTGGCCCCGCGCGGCGCAGTCGAGAACTGGTACACACGCCCCGCGCCGCCGGCCGCGAGGATTGTAGCACGGGCGACATGCGCCTCGACTTTGCCGGTCGCGGTATCGAGCGCGTAGACGCCCCAGACCCGGCCCGAGCCCGAGTAGCGTTCCTCGTGGCGGCCGGTGATCAGGTCGATGCAGCTCCGGTCGGGCAGCAGTGTGATGTTGGGATTCTCTTCCGCCGCCTTGAGCAGCGCGGCCTGCACGGCCCAGCCGGTCGCATCGGCGACGTGGACGATGCGCCGGTGCGAATGGCCGCCTTCGCGAGTGAGGTGCAGATCCGCACCGTCGCGATTGAACGGCACGCCTAGCTCGCAGAGCCGGTCGATCGCCGCCGGCGCGCGCTCGATCACGAACTCGACCGTCTCGCGCCGATTGAGGCCCGCGCCGGCGACCATGGTGTCGCGCACGTGGTTCTCGAACGTGTCGCCGGCATCGAGCACCGCCGCGATCCCGCCTTGCGCCCAGGCGGTCGAGCCGCTGGTCAGCGGACCTTTCGCCAGCACCAGCACCTTGTGGCGCGTCGCCAGCGTCAGCGCCGCGGTGAGGCCGGCGGCGCCGGAGCCGATGATCAGAACGTCGTACGGGCCCGCTGTCATGGCCGCGTCATGGCGGCAACCGGGCGGGCGGGCAATGCCGCGATGCGGCTAGCGCAACGGGAGCCCCAGAAATTCGGTGCCCGGCACTGGATTGTAAGCGACCGGCTTGGCCGGACGAAAACCGAGCGCAGCGTAGAGCGCGCGCGCCTTGTCGAACTCGGCCAACACATCGAGGCGGATCTCCGCGTAACCTGCGTCGCGTGCGACCGAAACGATTGCCTCGGCAAGACGCCGGCCGAGTCCGAGACCGCGTCCGGCGGGACGGACGTAAAGGCGCTTCATCTCGCAGATCGCCGCATCAACGGGACGCATCGCCACGCAGCCCACCAGGCTCCCGCCGAGCCAGGCGAGCAAGATGGCGCCCGCGGGCTGCGCGTACTTGCCGGGCAGGTTCGCGAACTCGGCTTCGTTGCCCTGGAAGTCGAGGCTGACGCTCGGGCTGATCACGTATTCGGTGAAGATGTCGAGCACGGCCGCACCGTCGGCAGGAAACTGCGCCGGCCGGATCTCAGCCATTGCTCGTGGTCAGCTGCACGAACACGTCCTCGAGGTCCGCTTCGCGCGTGGTCACATCCTCGATCGCGTAGCCGTGTTGCTGGACCAGCGCTAGGACCTGGCCGGCGCTCGAGGCGTCGCGGTCGTAAGTCACCTCGAGCGTGCGCGGATCGACGACTTCGGCCTTGAGGAACGCCTGTTCCATCGGCGGGCCGGCCAGGTCCTTGTCGACGGTGATGCGCACGATCTTCTCGCGCGCCATGCCGACCAGCTCGCGGGTCGGCTGATTGGCGATCAGCTCGCCGTGGTTGATGATCGCGATGCGGTCGCAGAGTTGTTCGGCTTCCTCGAGGTAGTGCGTGGTCAGAACCACGGTTACGCCCTCGGCATTGAGCTCGCCGACCAGTTCCCATAGCTGGCGCCGCAATTCGACGTCGACCCCCGCGGTCGGCTCGTCGAGCACGAGGATCGGCGGCGAATGGACCATTGCCTTGGCGATCAGCAGCCGCCGTTTCATGCCCCCCGAAAGCGAGCGCGAATAGGCATCGCGCTTGTCGGCAAGGTGCACCGCGCGCAGCAACTCCTCCGAGCGGCGTAAGTGCTTGGCTATCCCGTAGAGACCCGACTGGTTCTCCAGCACCTCGTAAGGGGTGAAGAACGGGTCGAACACGATCTCCTGGGGGACGATGCCGATCGCGCGCTTGGCATTGCGATGGTCGCGATCGATGTCGTGGCCCCAGATGCGGATCGTGCCGCCGGACTTCATGACCAGGCCCGCCATGATGTTGATCAGCGTCGACTTGCCTGCCCCGTTGGGGCCGAGCAGGCCGAAAATGCCGCCCTCGGGAACGTCGAAGCTGAGGCCCTTCAAGGCAAGCTTGGCAGGAGCGTCGCCCAGCGCCGCATACTCTTTGACGAGGTCGCGGATCTCGATCGCTGCATCGGTCATGCGACGGCCTTAGGGCCTCGCGCCGGAGCCCGTAAAGAGCGCATGGTTTCCTGCCATCGTAAACGGAGCTTAACCACGTTTTGTGCGGGGCTTTTATGGGTTTTCCCTTAGTTGAAGCACCATGAGATCGGGGAATCTCCGCCAGCCGCGCCCGCGACGGCGCCTGACGCTGCGTCATCGCGCCGCCGGCGCGCTGCTCGCTGCTTGTGTGCTCGCGCTCCCCCCATCAGCTTCGGCGCAAGCCGTCAGCGACAACGAGACTGCCGATTCACTCGTCGCGATCATGCAACCCGGAACGATGACCAAGCTGGCCGATATGGACTTCGGCCAGATCGCGCAGCCATCGGTTGCCGGCAATGTGACGATGAGCCCCAATTTCCCCGCCTGCACCCCGAGCGCGGGGATCATCCATTTGGGCGCATGCCAGCCAGCCAGCTTCGCGGTCCTGGGCCGCAAGAACTGGCTCGTCCGCATTCGCGAGATGAACGGCGGCACCATCGTGCTGACTGGACCGGGCGGTGCGACGATGACGGTATCCATGCTTAGCCTTGGCACCACCGATATGGCACCGGCACCCGGAGGCGGCGGCCCGCCCGGCTCGTTCGGGCGACAACAGATCACCTCCGATTCCGGGGCGGCCGAGTTCCGTATCGGCGGGCGGCTCAACATCGCCGCCAACCAGGCGCAAGGGACCTACACCGGAACGATGACCATCCAGGTCCTGTTCAACTGAGATTGCGGGAACGGGGCGAGGCGGCTAAGCGCGCCGCCATGGATCACATCCCCGAGATTACCCTGGTCGGCACCGCGCGTGTCTGGTGTGATGGAGCGGGCGACATCCGCGGCGGTTCCAACTACCGCCCGGCGGCGCTCGGCCACCCGCGGGTATGGATGCAGATCGACGAGAAAGGCTACGTCGATTGCGGGTACTGCGACCGGCGCTTCGTGCTGGAGGGTGGACCGGCCGACCGCGGCATGCACGAGGTCTCGCCCGGCGACCTGCCAGCGCAGATGCCCTGAAGCCCCGCAAATCCGCTCTTGCGCGGTCAGGGAAGGTTCACCAAACTGGTGGCATGATCCTCGCTCCGAGGGAGATTGCATGATGAAGAGATTTGCCCTTATCCTCGCCGGTGCCGCGCTCGCCCTCGCCGGAGCCAGCGCTGCCTCCGCCCGGCCGACGCTCGCCGAAAAGGGCGAAGCCAGGCTCGCGCGCATGCTCGAAGGGCGCAGCGCCGGGGAACCGGTCAACTGCATCAGCGCGCTGAGCAGCGACCGCATCCGGGTGATCGAGCACGTCGGCATCGTCTACGACGCCGGTGACACGATCTACGTCGCCCGCGCGACCCATCCGCAAGCGTTGGACCACTGGGACATTCCGGTGATCGAGCGTTTCGGCGGTCAGTTGTGCTCCAACGATATCATGCGCACGGTCGACCGCTCGAGCGGACACATCACCGGCCCGCTGTTCCTGAACGACTTCGTTCCGTATACCAAAAACGGTTAAGAGGCTCCTTCCTTGGCTGTCCCGCAGCGGTGCTGGGCGGCCGAGCTGCTTTATCTCTGGTTCCACAAGCTGGGCCCGCGTATCTGGTTCGCGCCGGATCCGCGGGTTGATGCCATGCTGCGCCGGCGCTTCGAGCGCGAGCTGATGCGCCTCGGCACGCGATCGGCGCGCGAGTTCCTGACAGACCCGATGACCGCGCTTGCCGCGGTCCTGCTGTTCGATCAGGTGCCGCGCAACCTTTATCGAAAGAGCGCGCATGCCTTTGCCTTCGACCCCCTTGCCCGTTCAGTCGCGAAGGGCGCACTCGATCGCGGCTGGGACGGCTCGCTGACCTTGGCGCAGCGCCAATTCCTCGCGATGCCGCTGATGCATAGCGAGGGTATTGGCGATCAACGCCTGAGCCTAGCGATCTACGGCCGTCTCGGCCCGCGTTACGGCTGGCCCTTCGCCGTCAGCCATCATCGCATGATCGCCCGTTTCGGCCGCTTTCCGCACAGGAACGAGGTGCTCGGGCGCAGGAGCAGCGATGCTGAAAGGCGTGCCGTAGCTGCCGGCTTCCGCTGGTAGCGCCCTCGCGGAAGCGGCTGACTCAGTCGGGCCGGCCGCAGCAGGGCCACTAGGCCTCGGGTCAAAGGTCCTTCGCCAGACGCACGCTGGTCCGTTCGTAGCCGAGGCGCTCGTAGAACCGATGCGCTTCGGTGCGGCGCACGTTGCTGGTGACTTCGATCATATAGCAGCCTTGCGCCGCCAGACTCGCTTCAGCGGCGCGCACCAGCGCGGTGCCGATGCCACGGCCGCGCACGGCTTCCTCAACCACCATCATCGAAATGCGGCCGACCGGGGCGGGGCGATGCAGCACGTGCATCACGGAGGTGCTCAGGCAGCCCACCACCGCGTTATCAATCTCGGCGAGAAGAAGCACGGCGCGGCCTTCCGCGTGCATTGCCTCCAATCGCTCCGCGACTTTGCCGGGCGTCACTTCATAGCCTAGCTGGCCGATCAACCGCGCCAGCACCGCGCTGTCGCCGCTACGAGCTTGGCGGACGAGCGGCTCAGGCGCGGGACCACTCCCGACACGTCGCGGCCTGCACGCCCTGCTTACCGCAGACGTCGGCCATGCGGGTGCGCAGCCGGTCGAGCACCTCGGAGCCGCCGTTGGCGTCACTCCACTCGCGCAGCTCGTCGCCCCACGCCGCGACCTTGACGCGGGTGCGCTGGTAGTAGCTGTCGGGGCTCTTGCCGAGCTCGTCGAGCACCGCATTCGCCGCGCGGGTTACTTGTGCTTTGTCCGCGGGCGCGTTGCGCAGCACCGCGTTCGACCACAGGATCGCCCACTGCACGCGCGTCGCCGGGCCTTGCGAAGCCTCGTAGGCCTTGCGCGACCACTCCACCGCCGCTGCCTTGTCGCCCCCCTGCTCGGCGAAGTCGGCGAGGCTGCTCATGTAGTAATAGGGCTGGTCCGAGCGTTCGAGCTCGGCGGTCAGCAGCCGTTTGGCGCCGGCACGGTCGCCGGCGTCGAACAGCAGGTAGGCCGCATCGTCGATCACCGACTGGCGGGTAATTTTGTCCTTGGCGTTGGCGTCGGCCCACTCGGCGCGTTCGCGCACCTTGGCGAGCAAGGCCGGCGGAATGTCGCCCTTGGCGTCGGCCAGCGCGACGTCGATGTTGAGCGCTTCGACCCGTTCGGTCATCGACAGCTTGTCGTTGGCATAGATCGCGTCACCGGCAGCGATCAGCGATACTTCGAGCGCATCGCGGTAGGCTCCCACCGGCAGAGCCGAAACAAGGCTGGGCGCGTCGTAGGTCAGCTCCTGGCGGTTCGCCATGATCTCGGCGGGACTCGCAAGCATCGGCTCGAGAACTTCGGCGAACCAGCCTAGTGTCGGCAGCCGATCTTTCGCCTCTTTGTCCGTCTGCCTCGAGACGATCGCTGCCAGCAAGGCGAACCGCCGCACCATTGCCTCGTTCGGTGCCGCGGGCGCGAGCCGGTCGAGCAGCGTGCCCGCCTTGGCGAGGTCGGAGAAATGCTTCGGGTCGTTGCGCCAGTCGAACCCGGCGAGGATTTGCCAGTCGTCGGCCGTCAGGCTGCCGGTATCGTCCTCGGCCTTCGCCAGCAGCGCCTCGATCGAGGTGATGCGCCTGGCCGCGAGCGCCAGCAGTCCCGGCAGCTCGCCCGCCATTGTCGCGCTGGAGATGCGGGTGATTTCGGTCCCGTCGTGCTGTAGAATGATCACCGTCGGATAGCCGCTGATCCCGAACCGCTCGCCCCATTCCTGCGCACCGGCGGTGTCGCCGTCGAGGTAGACCGGCACGAAATTCCGCGTCTCGGCAATGAAGCCGGGGTCCTTGAACAGGCTGGCCTTCATCTGGTTGCACGGCGGGCACCATACGGCGCCCCAGTAGAGGATCACCGGCTTGCCCTGCTCCCTCGCCTCGGCGAGCGCATCGGCGACATCGCCTTCGCGCCAGGCGATCTCGTGCGCCTGGGCGACGTCGGAGGTCGTGCCGGCCTGCTGGCAAGCGGGGAGCGCAAGCGCGAGGCCGAGCGCGAGCGTTAGGGTCCTGAGCTGCATACGGGGCAATCTGGCGCGCACCGCCGCGCGACGCAAGGTCGGCGCGAGCTGACCGGGGTCGTTCAATCGGCGGGTATGTCGGCGGCCGCCCGCTCGATTACCGACCGCCAGTCCGGCTCCACCGGCAGAAGGAACCGTTCGGCCAGCTCCCGCTCGATCTCGTCGGCATCAAGAACTCGCCGCTCCGCCGTGCCGTCGGGCGCCCGCACGGTCAGCTGCGCGCCCGCCAGCACGTGGCGCGCTTGCGGAGTCGTCCGAGTGACGATCAGCCGGTGGCGGAAGTGCGAGTCCGGGTGCGTCGCGGTGTACCAGTTGGCGAGCGCGTAATCGGCATCGAGCTGCGGCGTGGGCAAGAGCCGGTAGACCGGCGCCCAGCGCCCGCCGAGCTCGGCTTCGAGCTGCAGCTCCTGGCCCGCAGGCACGAGGCGGAAGGTCTCGTGCACGGTCGGCTGAGGCTCGCGGCTATCGAGCCGCAAGGGGGCGGTGGGAACGCAGCTGCCGAAGCCGACGTCGGCGAGCCACGGCACACCGTCGATCGTCACGCGCAGCGCCATATGCGACGGCGGCCGCGGCGGCGCATCGGCCGGCGCGTTCCAGTTGACCCGCGCGATCAGCCCCTCGACCTCGAACCCGATCGTCTGCAGCACGCGCTTGAACAGCCCGTTCTGCTCGTAGCAGTAGCCCCCGCGCCCCGCGGTGATCAGCTTGGCGTCGACCGCCTCCGGCGAGAGATCGACCCCGCGCCCGGTCAGCACATCGATCGCTTCGAACGCGATCGCCGCTGGATGCAGCTCTTGGAGCGCGCGCAGCGTCGCGAGCGTCGGTTCGAGCGGCCCGGCATAACCGACGCGGCGGCAATAAGCGGCGAGATCGACCGCAGGTGCCTGAAGCTCGTGAGAGACGGGGATTGCGCTCAAATCGTTCATCCTTTTCCTCCTCGGAGCAACAGAGGAGAGGGATATAGAACCTCAACTAAACTTGAGGTCAAGGCATGCCCAGGCCTTTCTCCGCTAGGTCGAACATCACACGTATTTCGGCAGACAAATGGCTCACGCGCGCAAGGCGGCCCGTCGGTTGCATGAGTCACTGTGCCGTGGGAAGGGGCTTGCGGGTCGAGACCTCGAACGTATCGATCACGAAGTCGCCCGCCTGCCTGAGAAGCTGCAACGAGATGTCCGACACTGCGGCCGGCTCTGCATTTCCGGCGCCGAAATAGACCACTTGCCCCGTAATCTGCGCGTGGTCGGCGTCGATGCCAACCGGTGCGCGGAGGAACAGCGATCCACCGTCAAGCGCTTCGATGAACCGTGCTGCCCTCGTTTCGCCAAACCCGACAAAAAGCCATTCAAGCTCTTGTTTTTGGTCAAGCCGCAAGGCCCTTTCCAGCTTAACTGCGGCTCTGCTTGCCTCGCCCGCGGCAAGCCGGTCACCACCCAACTGTTGGCATTGGCTCAGCAAAGTGGCGACGGTGCGGAAGTCATCCAGGTTCAATGTGCCGCATTCCGGCAAGGACAGAAGCGCCGCATCCGCCAGCTCGAAAGCATAGGCGAACGCCAACCCCCCGGCGCATGCGCTTTCGGCATCCAACCGGGCCGTTCCCGGCTCCATAGGCGCCTCGACCGGCAGGGACGGATCGCGCTCCTCGTCCTCGCTGCCTGTCCCGGCGATGATGTTCGGGCTGACACGGGGCGCGTCCACGGCCTCGACCACGACGAACCAGCCATGCAGGCAGATGTTCGACGGTGCGCCTTCGGCCTCGTTGTCCTTCGGCAGCTCACGGGCCAGAAGCTGGTCGAAATTCTCGGAGCGCGAGAGGACCGTTGTCCAGGTTTCGCTTCCGACCGCGGCGATCAGCGGGCTGCCGGGCGGAGCGCCCTCTCCTCGAGGCGAGTGAACTTCGACAAGCGGAGACTGCCCCGGATACCGGACAAAGCTGATCACGGCAACATCGTTGCCATACCCGTCGACGAACATCGCCCGCCGCACGGTGACGCCTTTTTCAAGAAGCGAGGCCGCATCCTCGATGCCGTATAATTCGCGCATCCGCCGCTGAACCTCGCCGTCGCACCGGTCATTTCCCCGATCGTCGCCGCAACCGCGATCGAAAATCGCCTGGTGCTCTTCCCAGGACGACTCATTTTCCTGCGCAAATCCGGCCGACCCGGTGGCAAGGAACAGCAAGGCGGCAGCACACAGAAGTCGCATCCTACCCCCGCCCCAAAATCACTCCCATTCAATAGTGCCCGGCGGCTTGCTCGTATAGTCGTAGACAACGCGGTTGATGCCCTTGACCTCGTTGACGATCCGCGTCGCCACGCGGCTCAGGAACGCGGCGTCGAACGGGTAGACGTCAGCGGTCATGCCGTCGGTCGAGGTCACCGCGCGCAGACCGCAGACGCTGTCGTACGTGCGGTAGTCGCCCATCACCCCGACGGTCTTGACCGGCAGCAGCACCGCAAACGCCTGCCAGATCGCGTCGTAGAGCCCGGCGTTGCGGATCTCCTCGAGGTAGATCGCGTCGGCCTTGCGCAGGATGTCGCAGCGCTCCTTGGTGACTTCGCCGGGGATGCGGATCGCCAGGCCGGGGCCGGGGAACGGGTGGCGGCCGACGAACGCCTGCGGTAGCCCCAGCTCGCGGCCCAAAGCGCGCACTTCGTCCTTGAACAGCTCGCGCAGCGGCTCGACGAGCTGCATGTTCATCCGCTCGGGCAATCCGCCGACGTTGTGATGGCTCTTGATCGTGACCGATGGCCCGCCGGTGAAGCTGACGCTCTCGATGACGTCGGGATAGAGCGTGCCCTGGGCGAGGAAATCGGCGCCGCCGACCTTGTTCGCCTCGTCCTCGAACACGTCGATGAACGTCTTGCCGATGAACTTGCGCTTGGCCTCTGGGTCGGTGACCCCTTCGAGGCCGTTCATGAACAGCGTCTCGGCATCCACGTGGACGAGCGGGATGTTGTAGGAATTGCGGAACAGGCTGACGACCTGCTCGGCCTCGCCCATTCGCATCAGCCCGTGGTCGACGAAGACGCAGGTCAGCTGGTCGCCGATCGCCTCGTGGATCAATACCGCGGCGACCGCGCTGTCGACGCCGCCGGACAGGCCGCAGATCACCCGGCCCGAGCCGACCTGGGCGCGGATCTCCTCGATCTTGGTCCTGCGGAACTCGGCCATGGTCCAGTCGCCGGCGCAACCGCATACGTGCCGGACGAAATTGGCGATCAGCCTGGCGCCGTCGGGCGTATGGTAGACCTCCGGGTGGAACTGAGTGCCGTAGTACTTGCGTTTTTCGTCGGCGATCAACGCGAACGGCGCGCCGTCGCTGGTGGCGACGATGCGGAATCCTTCGGCGAAGCGCGTCACCTTGTCGCCGTGGCTCATCCACACCTGGTGCCGCTCGCCAACCTTCCACAGCCCGTCGAACAGCGCGCATTCCTCGGTGACGGTCAGGAACGCGCGGCCGAACTCGCCGCCTTCGCCGGTTTCGTGGCCCGGACGGACTTCGCCGCCGAGCTGATGCGTCATGACTTGCTGGCCGTAGCAGATGCCGAGGATCGGCAGTCCGCTCTCGAACAGCGCCATCGGAGCGCGCGGCGAGCCTTCCTCCGGCACTCCGGCGGGCGAGCCGGAAAGGATGATTCCCTTCGGCTTCAGTCGCGCAAACGCCTGCTCGGCAAGGCTGAACGGAGCGATTTCCGAATAGCCTCCAGCCTCGCGCACGCGGCGGGCGATCAACTGGGTCACCTGACTGCCGAAATCGACAATGAGGATGGAGTCGGGAAGGTGCTGGGGGTCCATGGCGGGCCGATAAAGAGGCTGTTCCCGGCTGTAAAGGCGCGGCCCGCGCGTACTCAGGCTGTTACGCACGTATTGCAATCGCAGTTGCGAAGTTTGCAACACGCGTTGTCGTCTTCGCAATTGCACAATCAGATGCTGCGTTGCACCCTAGGAGGTGAAAGCACAAGCTCGGGTGGATGACTCCTCGAAAGGCGGCCGAAACCGCAAGATGAAGGAACAAGCCATGCGCAAGTCTATCGTCACCGTTCTCGCCGCCCTCTCCGCTTCGTTCGCCATTCCCGCCTCTGCCAAGGAGGTGTCCGTGGCCGTCACCTTCCACGACCTCGATCTGACGAAGCCGGCGGACTTGGCCACGCTCGAAGGCCGGATAGCCGTCGCGGTCGAGGAAGTCTGCGACAAGGTCGAGCCACGCTACTTCCAGAGCGAGATGGCGTGGAAAGAATGCAAGGCGAGGTCGCTCGCCGACGCCATGGAGCAATTGGCCGCCATTGCCCCTCAAGCAGAAGTCGCGCTTGCGGCCGCGATCGAGAATTGATGGAGGCTGCCGCATAACCGGATTGGTCCCTCGCATGTTGGATGCTTGGCTGAGGATGGCTGGCAGCCATCCAGTGCCGATGATTTGGAAGTTCTGACACCTCCTGCCTCCCATGATCTCTTGAACGGCCGCCTCGCCCAGGCGGCCGTTCCTTCGTCAAATCCCACCGATTCAAGCTCTTGCGGCTATCGCGCGGTTCTTTCATACGAATGCGGGGGATATCGGGAAACGGGGGATTTCAATGGATTCGAGCGATGCGGCCGAGCTGATTGCCGAGCTTAAGGAAGAACGCTCCGAGCAGCAGCAAGAAGACCGCTTCAACCGGGGTGCGGCGCTGTTGATCGCGGTGATGGCGGCTGTGCTCGCTGTCGGCGGGCTCGGTGGCGGCAATGCCACCGACGACATGATCATCAGCAACATTCGCGCGAGCGACACCTGGGCGTTCTATCAGGCCAAGAACGTTCGCCAGACCGCCTACGAGATCGAGGTCGCCGAGCTCGAAGCGCAGCTGCCGCAGGCCGGCGGCTCCGCCCGCGCGGAGCTGGAACGGCGCATTTCGGACTACAGGGCAACGGTCGCCCGTTACGACGACGAGCCCGATCCGGACGCGCCCACCGACCCGTTACGCGGCGAAGGCAAGAAACAATTGATGGCGCAGGCCCAGGCGTTCGAGGCGGCGCGCGACGTCGCGGTGGCCAAGGACGACAACTTCGACCTCGCCGAGGTTGCCCTGCAGCTTGCGCTCGTACTCGGCTCGGTCGCGATCCTTGCCGGCAACCGCGCGATCCTGACCGTGTCTGGCCTGCTCGGCGCGCTCGGTGCGTTACTGACGGTGAACGGGTTCCTGCTGCTGTTCCCGTTGCCGTTTTAGCCAGCGTACTCCTTGACCAGGTCGTAGAGGTAGTCGCGCCCGATATAGAGCGAGCGCACCTCTATGCGTTCGTCGAGGCCGTGAGCGCCGTTACCGTCGGGATCCCACCAGATTCCGGGAACGCCGTATGTCGGAATGCCCACCGCCGAAAGGTAGAGTCCGTCGGTCGCGCCGGTCGACATCTGCGGGATGAC
>CBHCZH010000050.1:0-22506 GCA_965977975.1 uncultured bacterium | reverse complement strand
GCTTGTCTCCCGGCCCCTTTCTCGTGCTCGGTTGAGGCCGTAGCCTCAGTCCATCATCAGGAAGATCCCGAAGCTGAGGCCCGTGCCGATGAGAAACAGCGCCCAAGACCAGTAGAATTGATAGCCCTCGATCGTGACCAGACGGACATTGAGCATACCGCCGGATGATCCGCCCGAGCCGATGAACAGCGAAACGATGAACGCGAGGAAGATTCCCAGCGCTACCGCCTTGAGGAATGCGAACATCGCTTGCCCTTTCGTTCCCCCGTCAAGCAACCAGGCGTAAATGTGATGGACCGCGCCGGGTCGTCAACGAAACGTTGGCCAGCCCATCGATCTGGACCAGTCGCTCCGCGAGCTCGCCATCGAGCTCGAAATCCCGCCCCAGGCGCAGCAACGGCTCGGGGTTTGCACCAATGCACAGCCGCGCGAGTACTTCGCCCTTACCGGCCTCGCCCTGCGGCAAGGCGAGACGCAACTCCTGCAGCGCCTCGGGCGTGTGCACATCGAGCGTCAGCAGCATGCGTGCCGCACTCCGAACCTCGGCAAGGGGTCGCGCCCCGCGCACGGTAACCCGTGGCGGCTCGTCGGGGCTCGGAGAATCGAGCTCGACGTTGAGCAGCACACAGGTTCCTTCGGCGGCCCAGCGCTGGAAGCTCTCGACCAGGCTCTCCTCGAAACAGGCGGCAGAGAACTGGCCCGAGCTGTCAGAGAAGTCGGCCCGCACGAACTCGGCGCCGCGCCGGGTCCGGCCTTTGCTGACGCCTTCGACCAGGGCCGCCATTACCGCAGGCTGGCGCCCGGCAGGCACACCCGATTCCATCAGGCTGGCATAGGATCGCGCGGCGTTCGCCGACGCGATCGCCCGGTATTGCTCGACCGGATGCGCGGCGAAGTAAAAGCCGAAGTTCTCGCGCTCGGCCGCCATCTGCTCGGCGCGGTTCCACGGTTCGGTATCGGTTAGACGGAGCGGCTGTTCGACATACTCGTCACCGCCAAGGAAGCTGTGCTGATCGCTGTTGCGTTCACGCGCCGAACGATCGGCTTCCATGAGCAGGGTGTCGGCATTCGCCAATAACTTGGCCCGATTGGGCTCGAGGCTATCGAACGCGCCTGCGGCAGCAAGGCTTTCCAACTGCTTGCGGTTCATCGCGCCCGGCGGCATGCGGCGGAACAGGTCCTCGAGGCTCTCGAAACGGCCGCGAGCGACGCGCTCCGCCACGACCTGGTCCATTGCCTTCTCGCCGACGTTGCGGATGCCGGCCAGCGCGTAGCGCACGGCATAGCCCAGCTCGGTCTGCTCGACCGTGAATTCGGCTTCCGACCGGTTCATGTCCGGCCCCAGCAGGGTAAATCCGTTGCGCCGCAAGTCGTCGACGAACACCGCCAGCTTTTCCGACTGATGCATGTCGAAGCACATCGAGGCGGCGTAGAATTCCTCCGGATAGTGGGTCTTCAGCCAGGCGGTCTGATAGGCGAGCAGCGCGTAGGCGGCCGCGTGGCTCTTGTTGAAGCCGTAGCCGGCGAACTTGTCGATCAAGTCAAACAGCTCGTTGGCCCGCCGCGCCTCGATGCCCGAGACTTCCTTGCAACCGTCGACGAAGCGCTGGCGCTGCGCGTCCATCTCGGCCTGGATCTTCTTCCCCATCGCCCGGCGCAGCAGGTCGGCATCTCCGAGCGAGTAGCCGGCGAGGATTTGCGCCGCCTGCATCACTTGCTCCTGGTAGACGAAGATGCCGTAGGTCTCGGCAAGGATCCCTTCGAGCTTGGGATGCGGGTACTCGATCGCGACTTCGCCGTTCTTGCGCTTGCCGAACAGCGGGATGTTGTCCATCGGGCCCGGCCGGTAGAGCGAGACGAGCGCGATGATGTCCTCGAACTTGTCGGGCTTCACCGCGGAAAGCGTGCGCCGCATGCCTTCGGATTCGAGCTGGAACACGCCGACCGTGTCGCCACGCTTGAGCAGCTCGTAGACCTGCGGATCGTCCCACGGCAGCGCGTCGAGACCGACCTCGATCGCGCGCCTCCCCAGCAGGTCGGTCGCCTTGCGCAGCACCGAGAGCGTTTTGAGGCCGAGGAAGTCGAACTTCACCAGGCCGGCGTCCTCGACGTATTTCATGTCGAACTGTGTAACCGGCATGTCCGACCGCGGATCGCGATAGAGCGGGACCAGCTGCGACAGCGGCCGGTCGCCGATCACCACGCCCGCCGCGTGGGTCGAGGAGTTGCGCGGAAAGCCTTCGAGCTGCATCGCGAGATCGATGAGGCGTTTGACCTCGTTGTCGTTGTCGTACTCGCGCCGAAACTCGCTCACGCCGTTGAGCGAGCGAGGCAGGGTCCACGGGTCGGTCGGGTGGTTCGGCACCATCTTGCAGAGCCGGTCGACGTGGCCGTAGCTCATCTGCAGGATGCGGCCCGTGTCGCGCAACACCGCGCGCGCCTTGAGCTTGCCGAATGTGATGATCTGCGCGACCTTGTCGTGGCCGTAGCGTTCCTGGACGTAGCGGATCACTTCGCCGCGGCGGGTTTCGCAGAAGTCGATGTCGAAGTCCGGCATCGAGACGCGCTCAGGGTTGAGGAAGCGTTCGAACAGCAGCCCGAGCCGGATCGGATCGAGGTCGGTGATGGTCAGCGACCAGGCGACCAGCGAGCCAGCGCCCGAGCCGCGCCCCGGGCCGACCGGGATGCCTTGTGCCTTGGCCCACTTGATGAAGTCGGCGACGATCAGGAAGTAACCGGGAAAGCCCATCCGGGTGATCACGTCGAGCTCGAAATCGAGCCGGTCGAGGTACGCCTGCCGTTCCTCGTTGCTCAGGTCCTCGTACGGCGCGAGGCGCGTCGCCAGCCCAGCCCTAGCGTCCTCCGCCAGCATTCTCGCTTCACCTTCGAGATCGCCCGCCAAGCTCGGCAAGATCGGCTTGCGCCGCGGCGGCGCGAAGGCGCAGCGCTGCGCGACGACGAGTGTGTTGGCGGTCGCTTCAGGCAGGTCCGCGAACAACTCTTCCATCATCGGCGCCGATTTGACGAAGGCCTCCGGGCTAGAGCGAGGTCGTTCGGCGCTGTCGATGTGCGTCGAGTTGGCGATGCACAGCATGGCATCGTGCGCCGCATGCATCTGCGGATCGCCGAAGTTTGCGGGATTGGTGGCGACCAGTGGCAGATCGAGGGCGTAGGCGAGTTCGACCAGGCCGTCCTCCGCCGCCTCCTCGATGGGATCGCCGCGGCGGGCAAGCTCGACGTAAAGCCGGCCGGGAAACGACGCGGCGAGCCACTCGAGCGCATCCCGGGCGCGCTGCGCCTTACCGTCGGCCAAGAGCCGGGTCACCGCGCCCTCGCCGGCGCCGGTCAGCGCGATCAGCCCGTCGGTATGTCCGCTCAGGTCCTCAAGCCCGACATGCGGATCGAGCTCGAGCGGCCGTTCGAGATGCGCGCGGCTGACCAGGTGGCACAAGTTCTGCCAACCGGTTTCGTCTTGCGCGTAAAGCGGCAGGTAGTCGATTGAAGCGTCGGCCCTGCGCGCGACGCCGAGCAGCGTGCCGACTATCGGCTGCACACCTTCAGCCTTGCAGGCCGCGGCAAAGGCGGGCGTGCCGTAGAGCCCGTTACGGTCGCAGATCGCGATCGCCGGAAAGCCGCGCTCCTTGGCCAGCTTGGCAATCGCCTTGGGATCGATCGCCCCTTCGAGCATGGAGTAGCTCGACAGCACGCGCAGCGGGACGAAAGGAGCGTAAGCCATGCCGCTAACCTAGTCGTCCGCGCGCGATTCGGAAGCAGCGAAGCCTCCGTTTCCCCGGGTCAATCAGAGGACGGAGACCGTGGCCGGTAGATGAAGTCGAAACTCGGACGCCAGGTCACGCCGTGATCGGAAGAAAACTCGCCGAATTGGCGTACCGCGCCGCCCTCGAGTTGTGAGTACGTCATGCGCGTCAGACCGTCCTCCCCGCTCGGGCCCGAGCCTGGCCACCATCCGGTCAGCACCATCTTGCCGTCGACCGGTCCACCTTCGAAACGCACGATGCCCGGCGCGGAGCCGATCCAGGTCTGGTGCCAGCGCCGGGTGGCTGGGTCGAACCCCGACAGGCTGCCGCCGTGGCTCCCGCGTAACGGCATCCAGTTCTCGCGGATCGCGCAACCGTTGTAGAGCTTCTCGATCTTGCTGTGAGCGACGAGATCGTCCTTGCCGTTCGGATAGACGTCCCAATCGCCGATCCAGAAGTCGAGCGCCGCGTGCTCCTCGCCGATGCAGGTGGGCGCTGCCGGCGGCGCAGCTTGCGACGAGACGGCCTGGGAGAGCAAAAGGGATGCAAGCTGCAGGAACATTGCAGCCCGCCGATGGCAGCCCACCGCCGCAAAAGGCAAGCCCGATCGGCCCGCCGACACACCCGCATCGACGAGGGGCCAGGCCGTCGAGGTCGACATGGAGGAGGTGCAGGAGGCGGCCCAGCAAGCCGCTGCCGAAGCCGAGGCCGCGACGGCCGAGCAGCCTACCCGAGCACGCCGTCGTGGATCCGGACCACGCGATCCATCCGCTGGGCCAGACGCTCGTTGTGCGTGGCGACGAGCGCGGCGCTGCCTTGTCCCCGGACCAGCTCGAGGAACTGCGCAAGCACCTTGTCCGAGGTGACCTCGTCGAGGTTGCCGGTCGGCTCGTCCGCGAGCACGAGCTGCGGCCGGTTGGCGAGCGCCCGCGCCACCGCGACACGCTGCTGCTCGCCGCCTGATAGCTGGCTCGGCCGATGCGTCAGGCGGTGCTGGAGGCCTAGCGCGGCGAGCAACTCGCGCGCGCGGCCAAGTGCCTGCTGCCGCGCCACTCCGGCAACCAGCTGCGGCAGCATGACGTTCTCCTCGGCGCTGAAGTCGGGCAGCAAGTGGTGAAACTGGTAAACGAAGCCCAGATGATTGCGGCGCAGCGCGGTGCGCTCGCTCGACGGCAAGTCGCTGGCGTCGATCCCGGCGATCTCGATCCGCCCGCCGAACCCCCCTTCAAGCAGCCCGACCGCCTGCAGCATCGTCGACTTGCCGGTTCCCGACGGCCCAAGGAGCGCAACGATCTCGCCGGGCATGATCGCCAGGTTCACGCCGCGCAGCACGTCGATCTTCACCCCCCCCTGCTCGAAGCTGCGGGTCAGGCCGGTCAGCCGGACGACAGGCTCACTCATAGCGCAGGACCTCGACCGGATCGGTGCTCGCGGCGCGATAGGCCGGGTAGAGCGTGGCCAGGAAGCTCAGGCCCATCGCCATCGCGCAGATCAGCAGCACTTCGAACGGATTGGTTCGCGCCGGAAGCTCGGTGAGGAAGCGAATCGAGGGATCCCACATATTCTGCCCGGTGAGGAACTCCACAGCACGGACGATCGACTGACGGAACTGCAGCAGCAGGAAGCCGAGCAGCACTCCGGCCCCGGTGCCGATCGCGCCGATAACCGAGCCGGTTGTGACGAAGATCTTGAGCAGGCTCTTGCGGGTCGCGCCCATCGTCCTGAGGATCGCGATGTCGCGCCGTTTCGAGCGGACGAGCATCACCAGCGAAGACAGGATGTTGAATGCGGCGACGAACACGATCAGCGACAGCACGAAGAACATCATCACCCGCTCGATCTCCAGCGCCTCGAACAGCGACTGGTTGATCTCCCTCCAATCGTTGACCTCTGCCCGGCCCTGCAGCTTGCGCTCTAGCGGCGCGAGGAACTCGCCCACGCGGTCGGCGTCCGTGGTGGTGATCTCGATCATTCCGATCGAATCGCCGGTAAGCAGCAGCGTCTGAGCGTTGGGGATCGGCATCACGATGAAGGTCTCGTCGTAATCGTAGACTCCGACCTCGAAGATCGCGGCCACCGTGTAGCCAACCTGGCGCGGCACGGTGCCGAACGGCGTCGCGCGGCCTTGCGGGTTGATCACGGTGATCACGTCTCCGACCCGCGCGCCGAGATTCATCGCCAGGCGCGAGCCGATCGCGACATTGTCGGCCCCTGGCTGGAGCCGGGAGATGTCGCCCATCAGCACATTGGGCGCCAGGCGGCCGATGTCTTCCTGAGTATTCCCGCGCAGAACCACCGCCTCGACCCGGCCGTTGAAAGTGGTTAGCAGGGGCACGTCGATCAGCGGGGTGGCGCGCACGACCTCGGGGGTCTCGCGCACTTCCTCGAGCACCTGCTCCCAGTTCTCGAGCCGCCCGCCATAAGCCTGGATAATGGCATGGCCGTTGAGGCCGACGATCTTGTCGAGCAGCTCGGAACGAAAGCCGTTCATCACGCTCATCACCACGACAAGCAAGGCGACGCTGAGCATGACCACGCCGACGCCGATCCCCGCGACCAGCGCGATCACCGCCTCGCCGCGCCCGGGAAGCATGTAGCGCTTGGCAATGGTCCATTCGAATGGGGAGAGGATCAAGGAAGGCGCTTCGCTCGGTTAGGTGTGAGCGCGGTCTAGGGGCGGCTTGCGCGGCATGCAACGGCCGATGCAGTTCACGCACTTGGGTTGCAGATGGACAGGCGCTAAGGCGGTGCCATGCTCGAAGGCGTCGACGCGCTGTTGCTGGCCCGAATCCAGTTCGCCTTCACGGTGAGCTTCCATTTCATCTTCCCCTCGTTCTCGATCGGGCTGGCGAGCTATCTCGCAGTGCTGGAGGCGCTGTGGCTGAGGACGGGCAAGTCGCTTTACCTCGACTTGTTCAAGTACTGGCTGAAAATCTTCGCCATCGTGTTCGCGATGGGCGTCGTCTCGGGGATTGTGTTGTCCTATCAGTTCGGGACCAACTGGGCGGTGTTCTCTGACCGTGCCGGACCGGTAATCGGGCCGCTGATGGCTTACGAGGTGCTGACCGCGTTCTTCCTCGAGGCCGGATTCCTCGGTGTGATGCTTTTCGGCATGAACCGCGTAGGGCGCGGGCTGCACTTCTTCGCCACTTTGATGGTGGCGCTCGGCACTTGCGTCAGCGCGTTCTGGATCCTTTCGGCCAACAGCTGGATGCAGACCCCGACGGGATACGAGATTGGCGCGAATGGCCAGTTCTTGCCCGGCGAGAGCTGGTCGGAGATCGTGTTCAACCCGAGCTTCCCCTATCGCCTGGCACACACCGTCCTGGCGGCGTACCTGACGACGGCCTTCGTGGTCGGCGGCGCGGGCGCGTGGCACCTGCTGCACGACAGGGCGAACCTTCACGCCCGCAAAATGTTCTCGATGGCGATGTGGATGGCCGCGATCGTCGTCCCCGTGCAAATCTTCGCGGGCGATCAGCACGGATTAAACACGCACGAGCACCAGCCCGCCAAGGTCATGGCGCTCGAGGGGCATTTCGACAGCCATCCGGAAGGGGCGCCGCTGATCCTTCTCGGCATTCCGAACAGTGGGGCCAAGCGGATCGGCTATGCCATCGAGATTCCGCAGCTGGGCTCTCTGCTGCTCGAACACGATCTCGACGCGCCGCTCGCCGGGCTCGATACGATCCCGGACGACGAGGAGCCGCCGGTCGGTGTGATCTTCTGGTCGTTCCGGATCATGGTCGGGATCGGCTTTGCGATGCTCGGCCTTGGGCTGTGGAGCCTGCTCGCGCGCTGGCGTGGCAAGCTCTACGACTGGTTATGGCTGCACCGCGCCGCCCTGGCGATGGGGCCGTCGGGCTTCGTTGCGGTGATTGCCGGGTGGGTAACCACCGAGGTCGGACGGCAGCCGTGGGTGGTCTACGGCCTGTTGCGCACCGCCGAGGCGCGTTCGCCGATCGCGGCGCCGGCGGTCGCGACTTCGCTGCTGTCTTTCGTCATCGTCTATTTCGCCGTGTTCGGTGCCGGCGCCTGGTACATCCTCCACCTGATGGGCAAACCACCGCATCCGCAGGAGGCAGGGGTCGAGAAGGCGCCGATCCGCACCGCAGGGATAACTCCAGGGCTCGCGCAACATGGAGGCGAGCCGTGATCGACCTGACAACGGTCTGGGCCTTCGTCATCGCTTTCGCGGTCTTCGCCTACGTGGTGATGGACGGCTTCGACCTCGGCATCGGCATCCTGTTCCCGGCGCTGCAAGTCGGCACGGGGCGCAACCGGGCAATGAACTCGATCGCACCGGTGTGGGACGGCAACGAGACCTGGCTGGTGCTCGGCGGTGGCGGCCTGATGGCGGCCTTTCCGCTCGCCTATGCGGTGATCTTGCCGGCGACTTATCCGCTGATCGTCGCAATGCTGCTCGGGCTCGTGTTCCGCGGTGTCGCATTCGAGTTCCGTTGGCGCGACGAGCGACACCGGCCGCTGTGGGACTTCGCGTTCTTCGGCGGCTCGCTCGTTGCGGCGCTGTCGCAAGGAATGATCCTTGGCGCACTGTTGCAAGGTATCAGCGTGGCCGAGCGCGCTTACGCTGGCAGCTGGTGGGACTGGCTGACGCCGTACACCCTGCTTACCGGTCTCGGCGTCGTCGCGGGATATGCGCTGCTCGGCGCATGTTGGCTGATCTGGAAGACGACCGGCGAGCTGCAGGATCGCGTACGCGCGCTCGCCTTCCGCGCCGCGATCGCGACGCTAGCGCTGATGGCTGTGGTCAGCCTCTATAATCTCAGCCTGTTCGAGCAATACCGCGAGCGGTGGCTGGCGATGCCCAACATCCTGTTCACTAGCCAAGTACCGCTGCTGACTGCGATCATTGCCTACTTCCTCTTCCGCGGGCTGGCCAAGCGTTGGGAAGTCGCGCCTTTCCTGCTCTCGCTGGCCCTGTTCCTTCTCGGCATGGCCGGGCTGGGCGTGTCGATGTGGCCTTTTGTCGTGCCCGAGACGCTGACGATCTGGGACGCGGCCGCGCCGGAACGGAGCCAAGTGTTCATGGTAATCGGCGTCGCGATCACTCTGCCGCTGATCGTCGGTTACACCGGCTGGGCCTATTGGGTGTTTCGCGGCAAGGTCGGCGCCGAAGGCTACCATTGAGCGGGGAGACGCCCCTGCTGCAACGGCTCGCCTGGCTGGCCGGTATCTGGGCGGCCAGCGTGGCGGCGTTGGGTGCGGTTGCGTTTCTGATCCGCTGGTGGCTGGCGCCGTGACGGCTTAGACCCTGTTACAGGGTCTAGGCCGCGACGTAGGCTCCCACGCCGAGCGCCGATGCGGTGGCGGCGATGCCGAAGCTGACGACGACCGCCGCCAAAAGCCACGTGCAGACCCATTTCGATCTGACGATTGCCGCAGCAACCAACGCACCAAAGCTCACGAGATCCCCGGCGGTGTCGAGATCGTCGAGCCACTGCAGCCTCGCCGGGGTATTCGTCTCTGGCCAATCGATCCCCGCGAGGACGAGCCCCACTTGGCCAAGGAGCGACAGGCCCAGCAGCGAGAAGACTATGAGGCGTCGATGCGCGAAAAAGTAGGCGTCGAAATCGGGCCAACGCTCCGGCTCCTCCGGGAACAGGAGCGATGCGATGAGATAGTAGCCGCCGACGATCCCCAGCACGCAGGTGACGGATAGCAGGTTGAACGGCAGTCGCTCGCGCAACTGGAACATGTCGATCCAGAAGGTCGACAAGTGCAGCAAAGTGATCACCGCGAGGAACGGCAGCAGGAAGCCGAACCGCATCTCGCTGTTCTCGGGCACCGCATCCTCGCCGTGAATACGAGGCCGCCGCAGCCGGGCCCTCAGCTTGAGCATACCGGCAAAGCCGCTCAGAACCTCGGCAACCGCAAGGCCGAGCAGGAGCGTGAATCCCTCGAAGAGGAAATCGAAACCTTGCATTCAGCCGGGCAACGCTGGTGATGCGTGAGACCGCGCCATTCAGGCGGCCTCATGCATGTAGACGGCTCGCTCGTGCGAGAAGGCCTTGAAGCCGAAATAGCCGTGATAACTGCCCATCCCGCTGCCGTTGACGCCGCCGAACGGGAGCCGGTTCTCGAGATAGTGCGAGAACACACCGTTGACGGTCACCCCGCCCGATGAGGTACGGTCGAGCACCTTCTGAACGTTGTCCGGGTTGTTGCTGTAGACGTAGAGGGCGAGCGGCTTGTCGCGCGCCTCGATGTATTCGATGACTTGGTCGAGATTCTCGTAGGTCATCACCGGGAGCACGGGCGCGAAGATTTCCTCCTGCAGGATCTTCATCTGCGGCGTGACATCGGTGAGCATGGTCGGGTGGACGGTGAGATCATCCTCCTCGAGGTCACCGCCAGCAACGACCTTGGCACCCTGCGCGACAGCATCGTCGAACAGGCCTTTCACCCGGGCGAAGTTGCCCTTGTTGACGATTTGCGCGATCGATTCCTTCCTGATCTTGCCCTCGGCGTAGAGGTTCTCGGCGACCTTGGCCTTGAACCCTTCGACCAGGCGATCCTTCTGTTCCTCCCGCACGAAGACATAGTCCGGGCAGATGCAGGCCTGGCCGCCGTTGAACTGCTTGGCGCCGGCGAGGTCGGCGGCGATCTTGTCGATATCGGCGCCTTCATCGATGATGACCGGCGACTTGCCGCCCAGTTCCAACGTCACGGTCGCAAGATGCCTGGCCGCGGCGGCCATTACGATCTTGCCGACGCGCGTGCTGCCGGTGAAGAAAATGTGGTTGAACGGCAGCTCGAGCAGAGCCTGCGCGACCTCGACCCCGCCCTCGAACAAGGCCACTTCGTTCTCGTCGAACACTTCGCGGATGATCGTGCCGGCGACACGTGCAGTGGCCGGGCACAAGTCGGTCAGCTTGACCATACAGCAGTTGCCGGCGGCGATCGCCGCGGCGAGCGGACCGAGCGTCAACCCGAGCGGAAAGTTCCACGGGCCGAGGATGAGGCACACACCCCGTGCTTCGGGAACGATCAACGCCTTGTCGTTCGGGTTCTTCGACGGCGTGACCTCGGTCGGCTTCATCCATTTTTCGACGCTGTCGATATTGAGCTGGATGTTGCCGAGGACGTTGAGGACCTCGGTAACCCGGATCTCGCCTTCGGGCTTGCGGGTGTCTTCCCGCACCGCGGCGACGATCTGGTCGGCCCGCGCTTCGACCGCGGCTTTCAGCCTGGCGAGCTTGGCCCTGCGTTCGGCCGCCGTGGTTGCCTTGACGTTCCACTGATGCTGGCGCTGCAGCTCGAAGATCCGCGCCAGTTCATTGGCGATTTCCGAAGCTTGCACGGTGCTGGACATCGGGATTCCTGTCTCGGTCAAGTGGGAATGGGCGAGCTCTAAATCGTCTCACGGCGATGGAAAACAAGCCGATTCGGGCACCGCAGGACGAGGGGTTGACACCTGTGACAGTGTTCGACGACGAAACGGCCCCTCGGGGCCGAAAAGCGTCACCTTAGGCCTCAAAAGCGTCACCTTGCGGCCGGAAAGTGTCGCCTTGCGGCCGAAAGCGTCACTTTGCCCCGCCTTGAGCCGTCGGGGAATAATGGTCGAGCGAGTGCCATCCATCCGATGGCGCTGCCATAGGAGCGAGCCTGTAGGAAAGCGATTTCACGGCCGGAAAGCGATGCTGTCGAACCGCCAGCGGCATTCGAGCTCGGGGATGTCCAACTTGTCGATGTCGAAATCCTTCGGGGGCGATGCACCGACGACTTCGGCCCGGATGTAGCGGCCGGTCTCTCGCAACAGCACTTGTGAGCCCGGAAAACGGGCTTTGAGCGCCTTTTCGATCGCCTTCGCGTCCTTCGCGCGATGGCCGCCCTCGAGCTCATGCGGCACGCCATCGTTGAGCTCTGCGATCGCCACCTTGAGCGCACGCCAGCCATCCCATACGATGCCGATAGAGATGATTGCCGCCGCGACTGCGTCCGCCCACCACAGCCCGAACCCCAGCAGCGCGACGCCGAGAAAGCCGGCCACTCCGGTCTGCCAGTTGGCCTTGTTCATCAGGGCATCGGTATGGATGAGCTTGTCGCGCAGGCGTGTGGCGAGCGGCAGCTCCTTGTGCCCGATGATGAAGGGCGGAATGCAGGCATAGGCTTGGGCCGCAAGCATGAACCAGCCAAGCCAAACGTCGTGGCCGAGGATACGAGTGGTGCCGACCGTGACGTGCTCCTGCGCCAGCAGGTGAGCGATCGCATCCTTGAGCAGCAGCAGCCCGACCGCGGTCAACGCGACCGCGGCGACGAGAAAGCCGAGCCCGTTCACGCGGTCGTATCCATAGTGGAACCGCGAATTCGCCGCCCGCCGCTCGTATCGTTCGGAGATCAGGAACACGATCGGAGGAATGAGGCCGAGGATGTCCTCGATCCAGGCCGTGCGCATCGCCTGGCTGCCGCCCATCGCGAGGCCAAGCACGGCGACATACGTAATCGTCCAGAAGATGTTCCACCATTCGAGATTGCGCGCCGCCTTCATGTCGGCGCGGATTTCCGGTGGATGCCCGCGACCTTCGCTCATCGGTGGGGCTGCCTGGCGCTGTCGCGCACCACGCGCTCGATCAGCGCGATCCAGCGGTTCTCGCCGTTCATCGCGACCGGGGAGAGACCGAGACGACGCTTGCCCTCGCGACGACGGCTGAGCGGCTCGATCACCGCGACCGCGGCGGCCCACGGGGAATCCTCCGCGATCTCGCCAATTACCAGGTCGAATTCACCCTGCTCTAGCCGGGCCAGCCGGCTTTCAAGTGATCCGGCCTCTGCGGCAACCCGCGCGCCGGTCGCGCGCCCGAGACGGGCGACAAAGCGCCGGGCAGCCCGCTCATCGCCGGGCCGCAAGTCCGCCAGCCCCACCCTAAGCCGTTGCGTGCGCTCGATGCGATCGAGCGTGCCTTCGATGTCGCGCGGGTAAGGGCCGCAGGCAGCGAGCATGAGACTGGCCATGATCAGCGATCGATACAGCCGAATTCCCCTTCGGTTGGCGCTTCCTGTAAAAATCCGGGCATTGCCGCCAGTTCCACCGACCCGCTTTCGCACCAAGGAGCGACTCGCCGTCGCCGACTGCAGGAGATAAAGTGCCGGCACCCAGATGACGTCACAGGGGAGGAACGCTCCGATGGCTACCCAGACATTTCGCGGCAGCTGCCATTGCGGCACCGTTTCCTACGAAGCCGACCTCGACCTCGCCCAGCAAACGGGGAAGTGCAATTGCAGCTTCTGTGCGAAGACCCGCGCCTGGAAGACCTTCGTCCAACCGTCCTCGTTCCGTCTGCTGAGCGGCGGCGACCACGCCACCGGGTATCACAAGCACCCGCAGGCGCCGTCGAAGTTCTTCTGCTCGCGTTGCGGCGTCTACACGCACGAGACCGGACACGCCGACTACATGGGCGGTGATTTCGTAGGCGTGTTCCTGGCCAGCCTCGACAACGCCGATCCGAGTGACCTCGCGAGCGCTCCGGTCCGGTATTCGGACGGACGCGACAACAATTGGCAGAACCCGCCCGCCGAGACGCGGCACTTATGAAGCGCCCTCACCCGCCCCGGAGCAATTGCACGCCCCAATCCCGCTCGAACAGGTAGAGGAGTAAGCGCGCGGCCTCCCCCCGCGGACTGGCCAGCGCCCCGTCGCGCTCGACCAGCAGGCGGGCGTCATCATGGGCGATCGGGACCAGGCGCTGGATCTGCTCGAGACCCGCGATGCGGAAGGGGGTGTCTCCCGACTGCCGTGTGCCGAGCAGCTCACCGCCGCCGCGCAAGCGCAAGTCCTCCTCGGCGAGGCGGAAGCCATCCTGCGTTTCGCGCATCAGCGCAAGCCGCTGCCGGCCGACATCCGACAGGAATTCGCCGCGCAGCAGCAGGCAGACCGACTTGGCGCTGCCTCGCCCGACGCGGCCGCGCAGCTGGTGAAGCTGGGCGAGGCCAAAGCGCTCGGCTTGCTCGATTACCATCAGAGTGGCGTTCGGGACATCCACACCCACCTCGATAACGGTCGTGGCGACCAGCAGCTTGGCCTGACCGGTGGCGAAACGATCCATGGCGGCGTCCTTGAGCTCGGGCTTGAGCTGGCCATGGACCAGGACGACCGGTTCCCCGAACCGTGCTTTGAGGGCGGCGAAGCGCGCTTCGGCCGCGGCCAGATCCTCGCTTTCATGCTCGCTGCCGCGGACCATCGGGCAGACCCAATAGGCCTGCTGCCCGCTTTCAAGCTGACGCGCGAGTCCGTCTACGACATCGGAGAGCCGGTCGAGCGAGACAACGCGAGTATCGATCGCCTGGCGGCCGGGCGGCATCTCGTCGAGGCGGCTGACATCCATCTCGCCGTACTGCGCGAGCGTCAGGGTGCGCGGAATCGGAGTGGCAGTCATCGCCAGGCAATGCGGCGTCACGCGGCCCTTCTGGGTCAGCAGCAGGCGCTGGCTGACGCCGAAACGGTGCTGCTCGTCGATCACCACGAGGCCGAGGTTCCGGTAAGCGACCGCTTCCTGGAAGATCGCGTGCGTGCCGACGAGCATGTCTATGCTGCCGTCGACAAGGCCCATCAAGATCGACTCGCGAGCCCTGCCCTTGTCGCGTCCGGTCAGGAGCGCGATCTGAACTCCGGTCGTTCCGGCCATGGAACGCAAGGTATCGAAGTGCTGGCGGGCGAGGATCTCCGTCGGCGCGAGCATCGCCGCCTGCGCGCCCGCCTCGACCGCAATAAGCATCGCCTCGAGCGCGACCACCGTCTTGCCCGAGCCGACGTCGCCCTGCAGGAGCCGCAACATCGGCGAATCCTGCGCGAGGTCGCCTTCGATGTCGCCGATCGAGCGCCGTTGCGCCCCCGTCAGCGGGAACGGGAGCGCGAGCTTGCTCCGCAGCCGCCCATCACCCTGCAGCGGCTGGCCGCGCCGCTTGCGGTTATCGGCCTTGACCAGCATCAGCGCAAGCGAGTTGGCGAGCAGCTCATCGTAGGCGAGACGATCGCGCGCGGCCGAGTGCTCGCCCTTGTGCGCAAGGACCAGCGCATCGCGCCAGGCGGGCCACTTGTGTCTATCGAGCACGCCTGGCTCGATCCATTCGGGCAACTCGGGTGCGCGATCTAGCGCCTGGTGCGCGAGCTGAGCGACCTTGGGCTGGGTCAGCCCCTCGGCAAGCGGATAGACCGGTTCGACCAGGTGGCTCATCAGCCCGGCGCTATCCTCCGCGACATGGTCAGGGTGAACCATCTGCAGCCACTGGTCGTACTGCTCCAGCTTGCCGGCGACCCACCGCTTCGCGCCGAGCGGGAACAGCTTCTTGGCTGTGTAGGAAGCCTTGCCGAAATAGACGAGCGCGCAGACGTTCCCCTTGGCGTCTTGCGCAAGCACGCGATGCGGCGCGCGATTGTTCGGACTCGCCCGGTGCTCGATGACCGTCAGCGGCACGACGATCTGTTCGCCGACATTGGCCTCGTCGAGATCCACCACCGCACGGCGCCGCACGAAGCGGTCGGGCACGTGGTAGGCCACGTCCTTCACCCGTGTGAGCCCGAGCTTCTCGAGCGGCTTCTTCAGTTTCGGCCCGACACCCTCGAGGCTCTCGGTTTCGGCGAACAGCGGGTTGAGCGTCTCGGGGCGCATGATCGTTCATAACCCATCGTCCTCCCGGCGGAAGCCGGGATCTCATCCAGCACGAAACGACTGGGGCGTCGCGAGACGGGCCCGGATGACGAACATTAGGCAAGAATGGAACCGACGGCCTGCTCGCGACTTGGGAGAGGCAAGGGTGTCCGGCCCCCAAACCAGGAGCAAATCATGGCACAACAAGAGTTTACCGACGCGATCGCTCTGCTGAAAGCCGATCATCGCACGGTTGAGGAATTGTTCGCGAAGTTCGAGAATACCAGCGGCAGGGACCGCAAGCTCGCACTCGCCGAACAGATCTGCAACGAGCTCAAGATCCACTCGATGATCGAGGAAGAGCTGTTTTACCCGACCTTCCAGGGCAAGATCGAGGACGACACGCTCGACGAAGCCTACGTCGAGCACGACAGCGCCAAAGTCCTCATCAACGATCTGATGGCCAACGCCCGGGAAGACGACTTTTTCGAGGCCAAGGTCAAGGTGCTGTCGGAAGAGATCAAGCACCACGTCCACGAGGAGGAAATGCCGCGCGAAGGCATGTTTGCCCAATGCCGCGCGACCAACGTCGACCTGGTGGCGCTGCGCGATCGGATGCTGGCGCGCAAGGAAGAGCTCATGGCCAAAGCCGAAAACGGCGGACTGCCGCCGGCCAAGCTGGCAGCCGTGCAGCTTCAAATGGCCTGATTGGGTTGAGAGTCACCCGGCGGTGCCGTAGGCACGCCGGGTGACCGACCTGACGCCCCGTCTCGCCCGCGCCCGCTTCCGCGCCTGGCACCGCGGCACGCGCGAGGCCGACCTCATGATCGGCGGGTTCTTTGACCGCCACCACGCGACGTGGACACAAGCCGATCTCGCCTGGTTCGAGGCGCTGCTCGACGAACAGGATGTCGACGTGATCGCGTGGGCCATGCAGGCGCAGCCCGCGCCTCGGCGCTTTGCCGGGCCGATGTTACAAGCCCTTGAAAAACTGGACTATGTTACCATCTAAGTAATGGTTCGCAATTGGGTCCCCCCTTTGACCCTGCGATTGCGTGACCCCCGCCCGTGCGCCCTTCCAAGAACCGCGGGCGGGTTTCTTCTCCCTGCTCTTTTGAAGGTGGTGTTGGGCCCCACGCGGCGCTATCGCCGCGTGCCCGGCAACCATCGCTCCCCCTGCTCTGAAGAGGAGGGGGCCGTCTGCGTGTCCGGAACCGACAAGCGCCCGAAAGTTTGACCCGTAAATGTCCGATATCGCCCGTATCCTCACCGCCGATCGCCCGCTGTCACTGACCTCGGTTGCGCGCGGCGCGCAGCCGCTGATGATGGCAGACCTGGCGCGCGCAACGAAGGGCCGTGCCGTGTTCATCGCGCCCGACGAGCAGGCGATGCGCGCGGTCACCGATGCAGCGCGTTGGTTCGCGCCGGAGCTGCAGGTGATCGAGTTCCCGGCCTGGGACTGCCTGCCGTACGACCGGGCGAGCCCCGCCCTATCGGTCAGCTCACGCCGGTTGGCAGCGCTGCACCAGCTGCAAAACGGCAAAACCAGTTCGCAGCTGCTGGTGACCACGGTGAACGCGGCGCTGCAGCGTGCGTTGACACCGTTCCGCATCCGCGAGGCGGTCCGCGAGCTCAAGCCGGGGCTGCGAATCGGCTACGAGAGTCTGACCGCGCTGCTCCAGCGCCAGGGCTACAGCCGCACCGACACGGTGGTCGACACCGGCGAGTTCGCGGTGCGCGGCTCGATCTTCGACGTGTTCCCGCCGGGGCTCGAGCAAGGGTTGCGGCTCGACTTCTTCGGCGACGAGCTAGAATCGCTGCGACTGTTCGATCCCTCCACTCAGCGCACGACCGGCACTCTGGAAGGCCATCTTCTGCTGCCGGCCAGCGAGGCGTTGGTCGACGAGGAAAGCATCAAACGCTTCCGCGCCGGATACCGCGAGGGCTTCGGCGCGCACGCGACACAGGACCCGCTCTACCAGGCGGTCAGCGACGGGCGAAGGCTCGCCGGCATGGAACACTGGCTGCCGCTGTTCGAAGAACGGCTGGCAACCTTGTTCGACCATCTTGGGAACGACGATCTTGTGGTGATCGATTCGGGCGCGCTGTCTTCGGGCGAAGAGCGGCTCGGCGATATCGAAGACTATTTCAAGCAGCGCCAGGACACGGCGGGTCAGGCGGCCGGCAGCTATCGCCCGCTGCCGCCCCATTCGCTCTACCTGTCGGCTTCCGAATGGCGCAAGGAGCTCGACGAGCGCCCGGTCCACCGCGCGATGATCTTCGCCGAGCCTGAAAGCGCCAAGGTCATCGACTTCGGCTTCCGTTCGGCACGCGATTTCGCACCGGAGCGCTCACGCGGCGAGAACGTCTACGAGGCCGCCGCGGCGCATTTCAAAGCGCTCGGCAAGGCGGGCAAGCGGCCGTTGCTCGCCGCTTACTCGGAAGGCTCGCGCAGCCGCATCGCTTCCATCCTCGAGGAAGCTGGCGTCGCCTTCAAGACCGCCGAGACCTGGCAGGACGCGCTCGGCAAGTCCGCCAAAGGCGCCCCGGTGGCCATGGTGCTGCCGCTCGATACCGGCTTCGCCAACGACGAGCTCGAGCTGATCACCGAGCAGGACTTGCTCGGCGATCGCCTGGTCCGCCGGCGCAAGCGGCGCAAGGATTCGGACGCGTTCCTTGCCGAGCTGTCGGCGCTCAACCGCGGCGATCTCGTGGTCCACCTGGATCACGGCATCGGCAAATACCTGGGGCTCGAGCCGATCACCGTCGGCCAGAGCCAGCACGACTGCGTTATGCTCGAGTACGCGGGCGGCGATAAGCTCTACATCCCCGTCGAGAACATCGATGTGCTGAGCCGCTACGGCTCCTCCGAGGAAGGCGCGCCGCTCGACCGGCTCGGCGGCGAAGGCTGGCAACGGCGCAAAGCGCGGCTCAAGGAACGGATTCGCGAAATTGCGAACGAGCTGTTGCGCACCGCCGCCAAGCGCGCGCTACGCAAGGCGCCGGTGCTCGAGCCCGACGAAAGCGCCTTCAACCAGTTCGTCGAGCGCTTTCCGTGGCAGGAGACCGAGGACCAGGAGCACGCCATCGAGGACGTGCTCAAGGACCTGTCCGAAGGCAAGCCCATGGACCGCCTGGTCTGCGGCGACGTGGGCTTCGGCAAGACGGAGGTCGCGTTGCGCGCTGCCTTCGTCGCGGCGATGAATGGCCAGCAGGTTGCGCTCGTCGCGCCGACTACCCTGCTCGCTCGCCAGCATTATCAGGGCTTCTGCGAGCGCTTCGGCGGTTTTCCGCTCAAGGTCGGCCGTCTTTCGCGCCTGGTGCCGGCAGCCGAGATGAAAACGACCCGCGACGCGCTTGCCGACGGCACGCTGGACGTCGTCATCGGCACCCACGCCATCTTGAGCAAGAGCACAAAGTTTAAGCGCCTTGGCCTTGTAATCGTTGATGAAGAGCAGCGGTTCGGCGTCACGCACAAGGAGGCGCTCAAGCAATTGCGCGCCGATGTCCACGTGCTCACCCTCACCGCCACGCCGATCCCGCGCACGCTGCAGATGGCGATGAGCGGGCTGCGCGAGCTGTCGACGATCCAGACCCCGCCGGTCGACCGGCTCGCGGTGCGCACTTACGTGATGGAATGGGACGACATGGTGATGCGTGAGGCGCTGCTGCGCGAGCATCATCGTGGCGGGCAGAGCTTCATCGTCGTGCCGCGCATCGCCGATATGCCCCAGGTTGAGGAATGGCTGCACAAGTACGTGCCCGAGATCAGGTTTGTCAGCGCGCACGGACAGATGAGCCCGAGCGAGGTCGAGGAGCGGATGAGCGCGTTCTACGAGAAGAAGTACGAGGTGCTGCTTTCGACCACCATCGTCGAATCCGGACTCGACATCCCGAGCGCCAACACGATCGTCATCCATCGCGCGGACCGGTTCGGCCTCGCCCAGCTTTACCAGCTGCGCGGACGAGTCGGGCGCTCGAAGCTGCGTGCTTACGCCTATCTGACGACGCCCAAGGACACCGTGCTCAACGAAGTCGCCGAGAAGCGGCTCAAAGTCCTCGGCGATCTGGATTCGCTCGGCGCCGGGTTCCAGCTCGCCAGCCACGACCTCGACATCCGCGGCGCCGGCAACTTGCTCGGCGACGAGCAATCGGGCCACATTCGCGAGGTCGGCTTCGAGCTCTACCAGTCGATGCTCGAGGACGCGATCCTCGCCGCCAAGGCGGGCGAGACCGGCCTGGAACGCGAGCGCGAAGGTCTCAGCCCCCAAATCACGGTCGATGCACCGATCATGATCCCCGAGGACTACGTCCCCGACCTCGCGGTGCGCATGGCGCTCTATCGACGCCTCAACGACGCCAAGGACAAGGCAGAGATCGAATCGCTCGCCGCCGAAATGATCGACCGCTTCGGTCCGCTGCCCGATGCGACCGCCAATCTCGTCAAACTGATCGAAATCAAGCACCAGGCGATCGAGGCCTGCATTGCCAAAATCGACGTCGGTGCGCGCGGCACACTGGTCAGCTTCCATGAAGACCGCTTCCCGGATCCCACCGGGCTGATCGCCTATGTCGAACGCCTCAAGGGCACTGCGCGCCTCCGGCCCGACATGAAGCTGGTCATCAACCGGGCCTGGGGCGATCCGCAAAGCCGCCTCAACGGCTTGCTGCAGCTGACCAAGGGCCTCAGCGGGATCGTGCGGAAGGCGGAGAAGCGCGAGAAAGCCGCGGCGTGAGCGCCTCCCCGATGGGGAAAGAGTCGCTCGACCAAATGCAGGAAGGCCCCGATGTAACGGGGCCCTCGAATTGCTTGACGTTGACAGCCGGAACTACGGGCTCTCGGGTTCGCCGTCGTCCGAAAGCTCGATGATGCCCCAGATGATGAGGGCGAGCGCAATCGCGCCAACGATCCAGAGCGTGGTGCCGCGCAATTCCTCGGATTCGGCAACTGGTGCGCCCGTGCGCGCAACAGGTGCAGCCTGTGCGGCGATCGGCGCGAGGGCCAGCGCCAGTGCCGCGCTAGCAGTAATGGCATTTCTTATCATATTATAGTTCCCCTCACGTTGTACCGCCGAACGGGGAACTTCTCCGACTGCATTGTTACAGAGTCAAGACCAATTAGAGCCAATAGACGTCAGGCATTGTCTATTCGTCTCTCGGTTGAGGCAAATGGTCGTACGACCGCAGCGAACTCCGCAACGGTCATCGGTTTGGCGCCAAGAAATCCCTGCCAGCTGGTGCAGCCTTCGCGCGCGATCGCGGCGCGTTGCGCTTCGTGTTCGACACCTTCAGCGACCACTTCGAGGCCCAGTGCGCGAGCCAAAGTCACGATGCCGCGCAGCACGGCCAGATCGCGCGGATCATCGGCGATTCCCTCGATCATGCTCCGGTCGAGCTTGAGCGCGTGCAGCGGCAAGCGCTTGAGATAGTCGAAGTTGCAGAATCCCGCGCCGAAATCGTCGAGCGCGATGCGGATGCCGATGTCGGCCAGCTGGCGCAAACGCTCGGCGGTGCGATCGAGGTCCGCCACCAGCACCTGCTCGGTGATCTCCAGCGTCAGATGCTCGGGCGCGAAACCCGCCTCCGCCACCGCGCCGGCGATGTTCTCGACGAAGTTGCCCGCCACGACGTCGGCTGCGGCGACGTTGAGCGAGAGGCGCAGCGGCACCGGCCAGTTGCCCGCGATGTCCAGGGCCGCACGCACGATGTGATGCGTCATCGCCTCGACCAGCCCGGCCCGTTCGGCAATCTCGAACAGCATCGCGCCGCCGATCACGACCTGACCGGGATGCTGCCAGCGCGCCAGCGCCTCGGCGCCCACCAGCCGGTTGTCGCTGGCGGCGAACTGCGGCTGGAACAGGATCTCGATCTCTTCGCGCTCCAGCGCGAGGCGCAACTCGCCGACGATGGGGGCCTCCCCCCTGCCGCGGCGGTCGGTTTGGGTGCGACGATCCGGCGTTTCTACGAAAGGCATAGCAGAGCAATGGCCGATCACGCGGCGCGCGTCTCGCCCTCAACCGGGCGCGTTGCAAATCGGGACGCCGGCTCTAAGGTTCCGGCATGAGCAAGGCGGACGCCGGCATTTCATCCACGCGGCTGGCGTTGCTCGCATCGCCGGCCGAACGCGCGCAGGAAGCGGCCGAGGCGCTCCGGGACTGCGCGGATTGGGTGCCGCTCGAGAACGCCGAGGCAGTAGTGGCGCTCGGCGGTGACGGCTTCATGCTCGAAACGATGCACCGGATGATCGACGCCTCGCGGCTGGTGCCGATCTATGGGCTCAATCTCGGCACAGTCGGGTTCCTGATGAACCGCTACACCAAGGGCTGCCGCGTGATCGAGCGGATCGCGAAGGCGCGCCGGATCGCGGTTTCGCCCTTGCGAATGGAAGCCGTCACGCAGGACGGCACTACCGAGGGTTTTTACGCAATCAACGAAGTCTCGCTGCTGCGCGAGACGCGCCAGACCGCCAAGATCGAGATCAGCGTCAACGAAAGGGTGCGGATCGCGGAGCTGGCCGGCGACGGAGTCCTGCTGGCGACTCCGGTAGGCTCCACCGCCTACAATTATTCTGCGAACGGGCCGATCCTGCCGCTCGATTCGCAGATGCTGGCGCTGACTCCGATAAGTCCGTTCCGTCCGCGCCGTTGGAGAGGCGCGATCCTGCCCGACCGCAGCAGAGTGACGTTCCGCGTGCTCGAGCCCGCCAAACGACCGGTCGCCGCGGTGGCCGACCAGAAGGAGCTGCGCGACATTGCCGAGGTGCGCCTCCACATCGACCGAACGCGGGAGTTGACCCTGCTGTTCGATCCGGGCCACGCGCTCGACGAGCGCATCGTCGCCGAGCAGTTCGCCTATTGAGCCGTTTGGGGTTTCAAAGGCTTGTCAAACCGCGGGGCCGCTCATATAGGCGCACCCCTGCCCTGTTGGGCTGCTCCCCGATAGCTCAGCGGTAGAGCATTCGACTGTTAATCGAATGGCCGTAGGTTCGAATACTACTCGGGGAGCCATACCGCTCGCGGCGGAGTTCGACCGTTCCAAGAGCGGGGACTTCACCCCCGACAGACGGCAAACCCATAAGATATTCAAAGGGGGTTGGAGCTCCACAGATAGCTCACCGCCCGCATATGTGGCGTTCGATT
>CBHCZH010000049.1:0-22538 GCA_965977975.1 uncultured bacterium | reverse complement strand
GGGCAAAGCCTCGACAACACCTGGTCCACCCTTGGCATTCGCGGCGACGCGCACTTGGATCTTGGCGGTGCATCCGCCGCGATCGAGGGCAGTGTGGCTTGGCGGCACGCTTTCGGCGGGGCGGTCCCTCTCATCACGCACGCCTTCGCAGGCAGCGACCTGTTCACCGTTGCCGGCGTGCCGGTGGCGCAGGACACGCTGGCGCTCGATTTCGGGCTCGCGGGCCAAGTCGCGCCTGGTGCCTCCTTCGGCTTGCGCTACAACGGCCAGCATGGCTCAGGCCTAACCGATCACGGTGTGAAGGCGACACTGAGCATCGCCTTCTGACGAGTGGATGCACCGGAATCCAGCGAGGCGGTGCGCTGCCGGCAGAAAGCGGGTTCCGTGGATCGAGACTCAGACCCCGCTGCTCTGTCGGCAGATCACTGCGGATCCAGGTATCGCAACAGCTATGCGGCACCGAGCGTCTTGACGGCGTAATCCGCGGCGCGTGCGGTGAACGCCATGAAGGTCAGCGACGGGTTGACGCAGGAGTTCGACGACATCTGCGCCCCGTCGGTGATGAACAGGTTGGGCGCGTCGTGCGCCTGGCTCCACTTATTGACAACCGACTCGCGCGGATCGGCGCCCATGCGCGCGCCACCCATCTCGTGGATCGCGTCGCCGGGCACGTGGGGCGCGCGGCTGCTGTTCACGTGGAGCAGGCCGGCGGCCCTGAGCATCTTCTCGCCTTCGGCCCGTGCGTCATCCATCATGCGCATCTCGTTGTCGCGGAAGGTGACGTCGAAGCGCATCAGCGGCACCCCGAAACGGTCGACCTTGTCCGGGTGCAGGCTGACCCGGTTGTCCTCGTAGGGAAGGCACTCGCCGAATGCCCCCATGCCGAACCACCACGGGCCGTAGTTGCGCATGCCGTGCTTCATCGAAGCGCCGAAGCCCTCGGGACCAGCCGGACCGCGGCCGGCGGCGCCCTGGTACCCGTAGCCGCGGCGGAAGGGCACGTCTTCCTGCCCACCAACGTTGCGGAAGCGGGGAATGTAGACCCCGCTGGGCCGGCGGCCGTATTCGATATACTCGGTGAGGCCGGGGATCTGGCCGCCGATGCTGACCCGGAGCATGTGGTCCATCACATAGCGGCCGAGCGTGCCGCTGGTGTCGAAATAGCTCTTCCCGCTGCCCTCGGGGCGGGAGTTCATCAGGATCTGGGTCGAGGCCATCGCCGAGGCGCACAGAAACACCATGCGGGCGGGGATCACCTCGGCCTGCTTGGTGTTGGCATCGACGATCCGAACGCCGGTCACGCGCTTGGTCGCGGGGTCATATTCGAGGCTGCTGACCACGGAATCCGGCCGCAACGTCAGTCGGCCGGTGGCGCGCGCCGCGGGCAGGGTGACCGCCTGGGTCGAGAAATAGGCGCCGAACGAGCATCCGCGTCCGCACTGATTGCGGAACTGGCACTTGGTGCGGCCCTGCTCGGGCTTGTCCTCGGTCATGTTGGACATGCGGCTGTTGATCAGCTTGCGCCCGGGCGAGGTCGCCTCGAGCCGTTCCTTGAGCCATTTTTCGGCGATGTTCATCTGTATCGGCGGCTGGAACTGACTGTCCGGCAGCTGCGGAAGGTTTTCGCGCGAGCCGGACACGCCGATGTAATTCTCGACGTAATCGTACCAGGGAGCGAGATCGTCGTAGCGGATCGGCCAGTCGATCCCGACGTCCTCCTTCTTGTTGGCCTCGAAATCCTCCGGGCTCCAGCGGAAGCTCCAGCGGCCCCAGATCAGCGACTTGCCGCCGACCGCGCCCGGGCGGATCCAGTAGAACTTCTCGCCCTCGTCGTAGGCGTAGGGATTCAGCCGGTCGTTGTTGTGGTATTTCTGGCTTGAGGGCGAGATGTAGCCGAACTTGCCGATGAAATAGTCGCTCTCGAGCAGAGGCTGGGGCATCATGTTGCGGGCCGGGATCTGGAACGCCGGCTTGCCGTCGTAATCGTAGTCCTTGCGGTGCTCGACCATCACCCCACGGTCGAGCATCAGGACGCGCAGTCCCTTTTCGGTGAGCTCCTTCGCGGCCCATCCGCCGCTCACTCCCGAGCCGATGACGATCGCATCGAACATGTCAGCCATTTCTGAAAAACCCTCTCGAAAAATCTATTATTTATGCACGGAGCCGGCTGAGCGCGGCGAAGCTGGTCGTTATGTCGGGCAGATAAGGCGCGGGCGACTGATCGTTCTCGACGTAGAAGTGCTTGACGCCGGCAACGTCGTTGAGCGTGAAGATGTCGGCGAAATCGATCGTGCCTGCCCCGACGCTGGTCATCTTGCCGTCCGGCGTGCGGTCCTTGACGTGGTACGCGTAGATCCGGCCCGGCAGGCGCCGGATCATCGCCTTGGGATCTTCGCCCGCGGCGACCACCCAGAACAGGTCGAGCTCAATCTGGACGAGGGCCGGGTCGGTGTCGGCCATCAGCATGTCGAACAGGCTGGTGCCGCCGGGCTTGATCGTGAATTCGAAATCGTGGTTGTGGTAGGCGAAACCGAGCCCGGCGCGCTTGAGCCGTTCGGCCCAAGGGTTGAAGTTCGCGACCGCGGCCTTCCACGCTGAGGCGTTGCGATGCTGCTCGCCCATCCACGGCAGGACCACGGTGTCGGCGCCGAGGGTCTTCGCCATCCGGACCGCACCATCGAAATCGGAAGCGAGCGCTTCGTAGCCGACGTGGAGCGAGGGCGAGACGAGCCCGACGCGGTCCATCGTCGCGCGGAGCGCCGCATGGTCCATCTTGTCGTAGCCGCCGCCGCCGAATTCGACCTCGCGGTACCCGATCGCGGCGACTTGCTCGAGCGTCGCATGCGGATCGCGCGAGAACAGCTCGCGCAACGTATAAAGCTGAAGACCGATCGGCTTGGGCATCGACGCTGCGCCCCTTGCGACGGGCGCGCACGCCGCCACCGTTGCGGCAAGGGCGGCGCTGCCAGCCAGCCATTGCCGCCGGCTGACCATCATGACGAGAACACCCGGTTGACCTCGGAATAAAGATAAGCGCCATCATAGCGTCCGGGGACAGGCACGTACTTCCGCTCCTTGGTGATGCCGATCTCCGAGGTGAAGTACCCGGTGATCACGAGCTGGCGGAACTTCTCGAAGAAATCCTTTCCGCCGGGCAGCCCGCCTTCCATCGCCAGCGTCAGCAAGACGTCCTGCTGCTCGGGCGTAGCCGCCGCGGCGGCTACGCCGTAATCGGATTGGCTGCGCGCCTCGATTGCGTCGAGCCCGGCGAGGATCGGCTTGCGATCATCTGGCAGCGCCCAGTCGGCGAGCAGCTTCTCGATGAATTCCGGGACGCCCGCGGCGATCGCGCCCGGTGTGTCGGTCGTCGGCAAGACCCGCTCGCTCAGCGCGGTCACCAGCGCGCGCTGAGCGCCGGTGAACACTTCGCTGCTCGGCGGACCCATGCTGATCGGCGTCACGTCTCCCGCGGCCGCGCGGGCGATCGGGGCAAACAGGCTGGCGCCGAACATCGCGACGATCCCAGCCAGCGCATCCCTTCGGTCAATATTCATTTCACTACGCCTTCGAAGTCATGGCTTGCCGCTGCCTCAGGCAGGCGACGCACCCAGATGTTGCGGAACGATACCGGAGAATTGTGATCCTGCAGCCGAAGCGGCGCGGCATCCCCGTGCGGCTCGTATTTGGCGACCTTGCGCCAGACGATGGTGCCGAGGGCGGCCTGCCGGTTCTGCACCAGCACGCCGTTGAGGAAAGCCGTGAAGTAGGCTGGACGGAGCAGCTCGCCGCCGGGTCCGAAGTGCGGTCGCTCGAACACGATGTCGTAACTCTGCCATTCGCCGGGCGGGCGCGACGGGTTCACCAGCGGCGGCTTCCAGCCGTAGATCGCGCCGACGGTGCCGTCGGCGTAAGTCGGGTTCTGGTAGCCGTCGAGGACTTGGATCTCGTACCGCTCCATGAACCAGATGCCGCTGTTGCCGCGGTTCTGCGAGGTCCCCTCCGGCGGGGTGGGCGAGCGGAATTCGAGGTGGAGCTGGACGTCGCCGAAGCTCTCCTTGCTAACCAGGAAGTTCTCGCCTTCGCCTTGCGCGCGCGGGATCGACGTCATCGCGCCGTCCGCGATCGGCCACGGCGTCGCCTGCGGCTGCCACGCGTCGAGCGAGGTGCCGTCGAACAGCACGATCGCGTCGGAGGGCGGGGCACCGGGCTGAGCGCCAGGCGTGACCACCTCGGGATGGGGCCGCTCTGCATCGTGCACGCGCCACTTGCCGTCGGGCAGTGTTGGCGTGTCGGTGAAACCCGGCTTGTCCTGCGCGCTCGCGGCACCGACCAGAGCGGCGGCTGCCGCTACTGCCGCGGCCCATGTGATGCCCTTCACCATTTGCTCCCTCATGCTGCGTCGATCTCGCGGTAAGCCGCGACCAGCCGCTCCTCGCCGGCCCGGCCGTCGATCGAGTTGCCGTGCTCCATGCCGATCACGCCGGCGAAGTTCTTGGCGCGCAGCCATCGCACGATGTTGCGATAGTTGACCTCGCCCGTGCCGGGCTCCTTGCGTCCCGGATTATCGCCGAACTGGATATAGGCGATCTCGTCCCAGCAGGTTTCCAGCGTCCTGATCAGGTTCCCGGCCTGGATCTGCTCGTGATAGAGATCAGCCAGGACTTTCACCGCAGGGCTGTCGACGGCCGTGGCGACCGCGAAGCCTTGCGGAATGGTCTGCAGGAACACGCCCGGGTGGTCGGTGAGCGTATTGAGCGGCTCCATCACCATGATGAAGCCGTGCGGCTCCATGATCTCCGCGGCGCGACGCATCGTGTCGATGACGCGCGCGGTCTGGATCTCGGCCGGGAGCTTGCGATCGAGGAAGCCCGGGACGACCGTCATCCACTTCGCATTGAGCCGCTTGGCGACGTCGACCGAGGCGCGGATATCGGCGAGGAAGCGCTCGCGGTCGGCATCGTCGTTGCCGCCGAGCAGCGGGCGCATCTCGCCCCAGCGCGGCATCCCCGCGACGAACACGCCCATCGTCATGCCGCGCTGCTGCAGCGCGTGGGCCATCGCGGTCTGCTCCTCGACCGGGCGGCCCGCCGCTTCGTTGTCTTCCCAGGCGGTGAAGCCCTGGTCGGCAGCATAGGCGATCTGCTCAAGCCGGTTGCCACGGCTCGCGAACGCGCCTTCGTGCGGCGCGAAACCGAGCGAGAAGCGCGGCGCGTTCCGCCCGGAAGATTGCGCGGCCGCGGAGCTCGCGACGTTCAGCGCGGCCGCACCGGCCAGCGCTCCACCCAGCACGGACCTGCGCGAGACGATCATTCGGCAGCCTCGGCCACGGGACTGGCCGGCCGGCCCTTGCGCCGGTCGTTGAGCCACAGCAGCCCGAACACCACCAGCAGCACGAGCGGGACGAGCGCGAGGCGCTCGAACGACACCGACGCCGCCGCGTCCTCGACCGCCAGACGAGCATCGTCGGTGAGGCGAGCAAAGGCCTCGGGCCCACCGGCGAATTCGACCTTGGCCTCGTCGAACATCGCGCCGAGCTGCGGCAAGACGAAATAGATCGACAGCGCACCGGCCGATCCGACCAGCCCCATCGCCCACGGTCCGCCACGCGGATAGCGTTCAGCCACCGAGGCCAGCATCGTCGGCCACATTACGCAGACGCCCAGGCCCCAGACGGTCGAGGCCAGGATCGCCGCCACGGGCGACTGCGCCTGCGACAGCATGTAGAGACCGATCGCGGCGAGCAGGCTCGATACCCACAGCAGGCCGGGGTTCGACAGCACGTTGGCGAGCTTGCCGGCGAAGTGCCGGAACACGAACATCAGGGCGCTAACGTAGACGAGCAGCAGGATGCCGCGCATGCCGACGCGGTTGGAAAGCGCGACGTCGATCCACTGGCCGGGCGCCAGCTCGGATGCGGCCGTGAGGAACATCGCCGCAAACCAGATGAAGAAGCTGGGGCGGCGGAAGATCTCGGCGATCATCTCGCCGAACGTCACGCCGGTCTCGCTTGCGATCGGCGGCGGGAAGCTGGTCGTCGCGGCGATCACGATCACGATCAGCGCTGGGACCATCACCAGCGCCATGATGCCCTGCCACGCCAGCGCCTCGGACAGGAAGAAGCCGGCAAGGCCGCCGACGATCAGGCCGCCCGGCCACCAGGCGTGGAGGACATTCAGACGATGGGTCTTGTCGTCCGGATAGAGCTGCGCGGTCAGCGGATTGATCGACGCTTCGGCGAGGCCCCAGCCGATGCCGCTGAGCAGCATCCCGGCGAACACCAGCGTGTAGATCGTCATGCCCGTCGCCAACGTGCCGGCGCCGACGATCAGGCCGGTACCGACGATGAAGCACGCGCCGCAGCCGAGCAGCATCCGGCGCATGCCGATCTGGTCGAGAAAGGGGCTGGTGACGAACAGCGTGATGGCAAAGCCCAGGAACGCGGACCCAAGCGCCGATCCGATCAGCTCGCCCGCTGCGAGCGGAGCGATGGGATCGATCCATTCGGCCTTCAGGCTGCTCGCGATGGCGGCGCGGATCGACGCGCTCGCGGCGGCCGTGAACAAGGCCAGCACCGCCAGCCAGAACAGCCGGCTTTTATTGATTCCCGCTGTGACCATCATTCCCCTCCAAAGCCTTGTTGTTCTTGTCGGCCTGAACCTCAGGTGAGTCCCAGCAGCGCGCGGTTAAGCCCCGGATCGCTGCCTCCGGCGAAATCGTCGAACGCCTTGTCGGCGCGGCGGATCATGTGCCTGGCGATGAACGGCGCGCCCTCACGGGCGCCGTCCTCGGGATGCTTGAGGCAGCATTCCCATTCGAGCACCGCCCAGCCGGCATAGCCATACTGCGCAAACTTCGAGAAAATGCCGCTGAAGTCGACCTGGCCGTCGCCGAGTGAACGGAAACGGCCGGGACGCTCCGCCCAGTCCTGGAAGCCGCCATAGACACCCGAACGGCCCGTCGGATTGAGCTCCGCGTCCTTGACGTGGAACATCTTGATACGCTCGTGATAGATGTCGATGTACGCCAAGTAATCGAGCGCCTGCAGCACGAAGTGGCTGGGATCGTAGAGGATGTTGGCGCGCGGATGATTGTCCACGCCGGCCAGGAACCGCTCGAACGTCACCCCGTCATGCAGATCTTCGCCCGGATGGATCTCGTAGGCGACATCGACGCCCTGTTCCTCGAAAGCGTCGAGGATCGGCCGCCAGCGACGCGCCAACTCGGCGAACGCTTCTTCTACCAGGCCCGCGGGGCGCTGCGGCCATGGATAGAGATAGGGCCAGGCGAGCGCGCCCGAGAAGGTCGCATGAGCGTTCAGCCCCAATCGCCTGCTCGCTTTGGCGGCGAGATGGAGTTGCTCCACCGCCCAGGCCTGCCGCTCGGCAGGCTTGCCACGTAGCGCCTCGGGCGCGAAGCCGTCGAACGCCACGTCATAGGCGGGATGAACCGCGACCAGCTGGCCTTGCAGATGGGTCGAGAGTTCCGTGATCTCGACGCCGGCCTCGCGGCAGGTGCCGGCGAGCTCGTCGCAATAGTCCTGGCTATCTGCGGCGAGCGCCAGGTCGATGCAGCGGCTATCCCAGGTGGGGATCTGGATGCCGACGTAACCGGCCTCCGCCATCCACCGGGCGGCCGAGGGCAGCGTGTCGAACGGCGCGGCATCGCTCATGAACTGCGCGAGGAAGACCGCGGGGCCCTTCATCCAATCTCTCCATTCCACTCTAGGACATTTGTGCCGTTTTCGGCTTGGCAATGCCATCATCTAACCGGCTAGCATCGCGAGGCGCAAGCATTTACTCATACAAATGCGACGGCTTGGCCAAGTCGCTTTAGATTAGGAGCGGGACTGACGAGATGAGAAATACACAGCCGAGGATTCGCTACGGGATGGTCGGGGGCGGCGAGGGTGCCTTCATCGGCGCGGTGCACCGCATGGCGGCGGCGCTCGATGGCGACTACGAGCTGGTCTGCGGCGCGTTCAGCAGCGATGCGGCGCGTAACGCCCGGAGCGCCGAGGCGCTCGGTCTCGCTTCGACCCGGGCTTACCCGGCATTTGAAGCGATGCTCGCCGCCGAGGCGGCGTTGCCAGAAAACGAGCGAATGGAAGCGCTCGCGATCGTCACGCCGAATCACCTTCATGCTCCGGCGGCCATCGCCGCGCTCGACGCGGGCTTCCACGTCTTCTCCGAAAAGCCGATGGCGATGGACCTGGGCGAGGCGCTGGCGATCGAGGCCGCAGTGGCACGCAGCGGCAAGCTCTATGGTCTCACTTTCACCTATAGCGGCTACCCGCTGGTGGCCGAGGCCAAGGCGCGCGTCGCGCGCGGCGAGTTCGGCGCGATCCGGCTGGTGCAGACCGAATACTGGCAAGGCTGGCTAAGCCGGCCGATCGACCGCGACGGCCAGAAGCAAGCCGAATGGCGTACCGATCCGGCGCGCGCCGGGCTGGGCGGCTGTCTGGGCGATATCGGGACCCACGCTTTCCACCTCGCCGAGCACGTGTCGGGCCTTGCGGTCGAATCGCTCAGCGCGGACCTGACCATCCATGTTCCCGGCCGCCGTCTCGATGACGACGTCGCGGCCCTGCTCCGCTTCGAGGGCGGCGCGCGGGGCGTCCTCAAGGCTACGCAAGTCGCCGCCGGCGAGGAGAACGGACTGCGCTTGCGCGTCTACGGCGAAAAAGGCGGCCTCGAATGGTCGCAGATGGAGCCCAACACGCTGATCCTCCACTGGCTCGACCGGCCGATGGAGATCGTGCGTGCCGGCGGACCGGGACTCGACGCGCTGACGACGGCGCGGCTGCGCACGCCTTCGGGACATCCGGAGGGTTATATCGAAGCCTTCGCCAACCTCTACCGCAGCTTCGGACGCGCGGTGCGAGCGGGTGCGGCACCCCCGCCGCCGGGCACGGCCGACTGGTTCCCTGGCATTACCGACGGTCTGCGCACCATGGCCTTCGTCGAGACGATGATCGAAAACAGTGCCGGCACGGAGAAATGGACTTCGCTGAGCCGCATTCTGGACGAGCGGCGGGCGAGCAATACCGCCTGAACTCGGCGAGGCACCGGGCAAGCGTTAGGAGAACGGGCCCTGGAGGTGGTGACCGGAGCGCGGATCGCGGCTAGGGGCTGCGGGCGATGATCGCTCGCGAGCTTCTCGGCACCGCGCAAGTCCCCGGCGGCGAGGAGCTGCGGCTGTTCTCGCACGGCCGCGACTTCATGATCGTGCTCGACCGCAACGAGCTGATGAGCACGCGCATGCGCGGCTCTGAGGAAGCTCTCGCGACGATGACGCTCGAGCGCCTCGCCGCGCCCGCACCGCGCCTGCTGATCGGCGGCTACGGGATGGGCTTCACCTTGCGTGCCGCGCTCGCCGCGCACCCCAGAGCGGGAGTCACTGTGGCCGAGCTGGTCCCCGAGATTGTCCAATGGGCGCGCGGGCCCATGGCCGAGCTGACCGCCGGCTGCCTCGACGATCCGCGCGTCACGCTGCGGATGGGCGACGTCTCGGCTTTCATCGACGATGCGGCCGACGGCACCGAAGCGCCCTACGACGCGATCCTGCTCGACGTCGACAACGGCCCCGACGGCCTCGTCCGCGCACAGAACGGGCGGCTCTATTCGTTCGCCGGCCTACGCGCCGCCAGGGCCGCGCTCGCGCCCGGCGGAGTACTCGCGATCTGGTCGGCGGCGCGCGACCCCACCTTCACCAGGCGTCTCGATAGAGCGGGTTTCGCGGTCGAGGAAGTCGAAGTCCGCGCGCGACCCAACAACAAGGGTCCCCGCCATACGATCTGGTTCGCGAGCAAGAGGTGAGTCTAGCTGCCTTCCCGTTGTAACTCACTAACACACCAGGTACGGACAGGTCGCGGATGCAGGAGGGCGGATGACCGCGGCCACGAAAGCGAGTGATGGCGTTGCAGGGTTGCCGCGGCCGGTCTGGCTCCGGCGATGGCCGGTTCTCGTGTTCGTCGTAACTACCGTTCTCGTATCCTACGGCCTCGGCGTTCCCGCGCTGGTGGCGGTAGGTGCTTGGACATCCGGCCTCAACGACGTCACGGAGCTCTATCTGGGCCGCTTCTTCGTCGTGATCGGCCCGGCTTGCGGGGCGTTAGCTGCCGTTGCAGCTGCTTCGGGCCGTGCGGCGATCGGCCCATTCCTCCGTCGGCGGCTGGTACTCCCGCCCAGGCTGTGGCTCCTCTCTTTGCTCATGCCGCTTGTGGGCTTGGGCCTTGTCCTCGCATCCTATGCGGGAGCGGGGCTCTCAATGCGGGCAGCTGGCGCAGCCTTACGTGACGCATGGCCGCTGCTGCTGACACACATCGGCCTACAAATCCTCGTCGTCGGTGCGGGCGAGGAATTGGGGTGGCGCGGCTGGCTGCTGCCGAGCTTGGCAAGCCGGCACGGGCTTTCCCGTGCCACGCTGCTGACCGGCATCGCCTGGTACTTCTGGCACCTGCCCATCCTACTGGGCGGCATTAGCGACGCCCTTTGGTTCGCCCTGGCGATCGGCGGCTTGTCGATCCTGTTTGCATCACTCTGGGCCCGGTTCGGTCGAGGCGCGGTTCTCCCGGCTATTGCCCACGGATCGATCAACGCTCCGGTGGTATTCCTGACGGGCCAACTGCCCGATGCCAATCATGCCGCTGCCTGGAATCTGCTATGCTGCCTATTGGCCGCCCTCGGCCTGGTTGGATTGTATTGGAGCCGTGCGTACTGGCGGAAAGTTTCCGTCAGCCATTCGGACCTGCCCGCGAGATGAGAAAAGCCCGGCGCGCGCCGACACGCTTGGGCCGGTCAAGCAGGCGGCCGGAAGCGCAGCTTGCCGAGGTAGTCGATCTTTCCGACGGGCACGCCTTTGGCGCGCAGGATCGCGTACGCCATGCTGGCGTGGAAATAGAAATTCGGCTGGCTGAAGCTGAGCAGGAAATCCGCGGCCTCGAAGTCGAGCCGCTTCTCGCCGATTTCGAAGCGCATCGGCCGGCCGGCGAAGCTTTCGAGCTCGTCCTCGCCGACGCTTTCGAGCACCGCGACCGCATTCTCGAGCCGCTCGCGCAGCTCGCCGAGTGTGCTCGGCAGCGCTTCGGCGAAGTTGGGCGAGAACACGCCCTGGCGCACCGCCTCGATCGCGCCCTGGCTGTGCACCGCCATGCTCTTCACCTGATAGGCAAACGGGAACATATCCTCGATCAGCCGCGCGTCGGCGAGCTCGGCCTCGCCCATGCCGTGCGCGATCGCCTTGTCGAGCCAGCCGCGCCCGGCACCGAGGATCTGAATCCAGCTCGGGACGATCGCGGCGTGAAGCGAAAGCGGCACGAGGGCCTCCGTGTGAAAGTGCGTTTCGCACCTACACTCGCGCGGCGGCGATGCAAGTCCGCCGCGCGGACCGCCAGCCGACCGCGCGCCGCGGCGCTTTGGCTGCGCCGCCCTGGGCCCGCAACTGGGTGCGCGCCTCGGCCGCGCGCACGCTGTTGCGGCCGGCCTGCTTGGCTTCGTAGAGCGCCGCGTCGGCCATCGGGATCAGGTCGGCCTTGCCCGAGGTCTGCGGCACGCAGGCGACACCGAACGAGGCGCTGACCGTGCAGCCGTGCATTTCGGACAGGCTTTCGATTCGGCTGCGCAGGATCTCGGCCTTGAGCACCGCGTCCTCGAGCGGGCAGGCCGGCAGGATCACCAGCAGTTCCTCGCCGCCGTAGCGAGCGACCACGTCGGCCGGACGCAACGCGCCGACCAGTTGAACGGCCGCATCGCGCAGCACCGCGTCGCCCTTGGCATGGCCGTGTTCATCGTTGAGCTTCTTGAAATGATCGAGGTCGATCATGATGAGCGAGGTCGAATCGCCGCTGCGCTCGGCCATGCTCAGATAGCGATCGAGCGCGTCTTCCATGTACCGTCGGTTGTAGAGGCCGGTCAGCGGATCGCGCAGCGACTGGGTGCGCAGCTTCTCGCGCAACGCGATGTTCGACAGCGCGAGCGACATCGTGTCGGCGAGCGCGCGGGCGACGCGCGACACTTCACGGACGTTGGCGGCGGGGTTCTCCGCGTTGCTCGCCACCATCAGCAGGCCGTACACGGTTCCGCGCGCGATCATCGGAACTTCGAGCGTGGCTTTCGCGCCCAGGTGATGCGAGCAGCACAGCGTCCCGGCGCTGGGGTTGTTGATGTGCATCTTGCCGCGTTTGAGCGCCCAGCAGTTGTCGGGAACCAGCGTCTCGGGCGGGTCGAATTCGCCGTGCGGCGCCCAGCTTGTCGCCACATCGAGCCGATCGCGGGAATTGTTGAAGACGTAAAGCGCGCCGGCCTCGTGCGGCAGCAGACGCAGGCTCGTCGATTTGAGCACCGCACCGGCATCGGCGTGGTCTTCGGCGCTTTGCAGGATATCGGTCATCGCGAACAGCTCTTCGGTGCGATGGAGCGAGGTCTCGGCTCCGGCGAGGAGCGTGTCCTGCTTTGCGAGCCGGCGCGAGATCAGGTGCTGAGCGCCCATCAGCGCCAGAGCGGTACCGGTGATCGAAACCGTCGCGATCATGCTCGCGCCCGGCAGGAACATTCCGGCGAGCAGCACGGCGACCAGGCCCTGGCACAGGTAGAGTGCGCGGCGGTAACGCCGCGTTTCGCCGCGCCGGCCCGTCAGTTCGCCGAGGTATTGCATCGCAAGTCTCCCGAGGGTTCTGTCCCCTCGACCGCGATGACTAGCGGGACACTTCTTAAACGAGCTTCGCGGTGGCTTGCGTATTAACCCTGATCATACACCTTCAGCCGACCGCGAACCGCGGCGTGTCGCCCTCCCCGCTATGCCGTGACAGCAGGCGCACTTCGGCGCAGCGCACGCGGTTACGGCCCGCCAGTTTGGCCTCGTAGAGCGCGGCGTCGGCCATCTCGATCAGGTCGGCCTTGCTCGAGGTCTGCGGCACGCAGGCGACGCCGAACGAAGCGGAAATCGGAATACCGTGCATTTCCGAGAGCGCTTCGACGCGAGCCCGTAGCGTTTCCGCCTTCATCACCGCGTTGTCGAGATCGCAAGTCGGCAGGATCACCAGAAGTTCCTCTCCGCCGTAGCGGCTGACCACATCCGCCGGGCGTGATGCGCCGACCAGCTGGCTCGCCACGTCGCGCAACACCGCGTCGCCCTTGGCGTGGCCATGCTCGTCGTTCAGGCGCTTGAAGTTGTCGAGGTCGACCATGATGACCGAGGTGCATTCGCCGCTGCGCTCGGCCATGCCCAAATAGTGCTCGAGCGCGTCCTCCATGTAGCGGCGATTGTACAGCCCGGTCAGAGGATCGCGAAGCGACTGCGCGCGCAGCTTCTCGTGCAAGTCGATGTTCGACAGCGCCAGCGACATCGAATCCGCCAAGGCGCGGCCCACCCCGGCCAAGCTCTCGAGCTCGGCGGCTTCTTGGTGAGAGGCGAGCAGCAGTAGACCGTACACCGTTCCGCGTGCGATCATCGGAATTTCCAGGGCCGCAGCAGGGCCCACATGGTGCGCGCAGCATAATGTCGCCGTCTTGGGATCGTTCACGTGCAGCTTGCCGCGCTTCAACGCCCAGCAATTTTCGGGCGCCAGCGACTCCGCCGGCGCGAAATCAGGAGACGGCGACCAACTGTTGGCCAGATCGAGCCGGTCGCGTGAATGGTTGAACACGTAGAGCGCACCGGAGTGGTCGGGCAGCAACCGCTGGCTGGTCGCCCGCAGCACCTCGGCAGCATCGCGTTGATCGGTAGCGCTCTGCAGCATGTCGGCCATTCCGAACAGCTGCTCGATGCGGTGGCGCGAGGTCTCGGCCTCGACCAGCAGCTGCTCGTGCTTGCCGATCAACTCGATGCTCCGGCCGCGCAAGTTCCCCCAGAGGAAGTGCTGCACGATCATCAACACCAGTCCGCCCGATGCGATCACGGCCGCTTCGATGTTCGGCACCGCCACGAGGACGACCATCCCCAGCGCCATCGCAATCTGGGACCAATAGAGCAGCCGCCGGCAGTGCCGTGTTTCACGCTCCCGGTCGGCAAGCACGTCGAGTTGCGACATGAGGCGGCTCCCAGGGAATACCCCAAAAATAGGGTAGGCCCGTCGCATTAAGGAATCCTGCCGCGCGCTGGTGTATAATTCCTAACTGCCGGGTTGGGGCATTTGGCGCTTGGCACCGTGCGCTCGTTGCGCAAGAACTGCCCTACCTGCGAGCGTGAGAGTACTCGGGAGTGGAGCTGCATCATGAAGAAGACGCCTGTCGCGCTACTCGCCTTCCTGGCACTTTCCGCGCCGCTCGCGGCGCAAACCCCGCGCCCCATGCTCGACTACGCGAGCGCCGCCACGATCCGCGATACCTGCGTCGCCTGGGCCACTGAGCGAGACCTGGCGGTCGCAATCGCCGTGTTCGACGAGAGCGGCAAGCTGCTCGCCTTCGCGCACATGGACGGCGCCGCGAGCGCGGTCGGCGAGTTCGCGCAGTGGAAGGGTCGCTCGGCCGCCACGATCCATGTCGCTTCGGCCGTCACCGCGGAATGGGGCCGGGGCCCGCCAGGTCTTGCGACCTGGGAAGGCGGAGTACCGGTGTTCTCGATCGAAGGCGCCGCCCTCGGCGGCGTGGGAGTGTCAGGCGCTCAAAGCGCCGAAGACGTGGCCTGCGCCAAAGCCGGCATCGCCGCTGCGGGCCTCAGGGAAGCGGGCGAGTAACGGAGCGCGCATGCCGGTCGAGAGCTTCGAGGGGAAGACCGCCTTCGTCACCGACGGCGCGAGGGGGATCGGGCTCGGCATGGCGTGGGCATTCCTCGAGGAGGGGTGACTGTGCGGCTTCGCTCAACGATTGTCGCCGTCGCTCTCGCCTTGGCCGGCTGCGGCGATGCCTACCCGGACTACAACTACAAGATGACGATCTACATCGATACGTCCGACGGTGAAAAAGCATACTCGTCGGTGCGCTCGGTCGAAGTTTCGGAAACGTCCTCGATCGTCGATTCGGCCGGTACCCGGCAAACCTCCGATCTCGAAGGCGAAGCGGTGATCATCGATCATCCGAACGGGCGCACGTACTATGCGCTGCTCAATCGGGTGGGAAATCTGGACTTTGCAAAGTTCGTCCCATCTTACGCCTTCGAGCCATATCTCGGCGTCTACGAGCCTCTTTCTCGCGGCGGCGCAGGCGAAGCCAAACAGCGCTCGGAGGAGCGCTATCGGCGGATGATCTCGCTCGAAGGGCCCCGACCCCTGCCACGCACAATGCCGGACCGCGACCGCCATCGCGGAGACGGGGAGCGACAGACCTGGCCGAGCTTTGTAACTTTCGACGATCCCAGCCGCCCGGAAAGCGTGCGCGAAGTCACGCCCGATAGCCTGCGGGTGCGGCGTATCACCATCGAAATTACCGATGAAGATCCGACGTCCGGCATAGAGCAACGGCTCCCGTGGCTGGACGAATATTACGACAAAATGCTCGACGGCGCCCGGCTTCATGACGGAACGCCATTTGCCAACAATCTCAGCACCGCTGATTTCCGGTCGGGAAGTTGAACTATGGCTGCCTCGGAAGGACGATCATGGAAGATCTGACCGGCAAGGTCGCCTTCATCACCGGCGGAGCGAGCGGGATCGGGCTCGGCATTGCGCGGGCGTTTCTCGAGGAGGGGATGAAGGTTTCCCTCGCCGACTGGAGCGATGACCACATCGCCAAGGCGAGGGAGCAGCTCACTGGCAACAACGCGGTCCACTTCGTCAAGACCAACGTCGCTGAGCGTCAGTCGCTGCGCGATGCCGCGCAGGAGACGCTGGAGACCTTCGGCAAGATTCACGTCCTGTGCAACAACGCCGGCGTGAACGGCGGCGGCACCGCGGTTTCGGAGGACTTCGACGACTGGGACCGGGCGATCGCGGTCAACCTCGGCGGCGTCGTCAACGGCACCAAGATCATCGCTCCGATCATCCGCCGGCAAGGCGAGGGCGGGCACATTGTCAACACCAGCTCGATGGCGGGCGTGGTGCCGCTGCCGGGGTTGGCCGCCTATTCCACGGCCAAGTACGCGGTGCGCGGCTTTTCGGAGAGCCTGCGCATGCAGCTCGCCAACAACGGGATCGGCGTCTCGTGCCTGTTCCCCGGCGCCACGCGCACCGCGCTGGTGCCGCTGCCCGAGGATGATCCCGAGCACATCCAGGAGGAAGGCGCACCGCAGTTCCTGAAGGACCTGTGGGACGCCATGCGCGGCGCAATCGATCCCTACGACACCGGCCGCGCGGTGGTCGAGGCGATCAGGGAGAACCGCTTCTACATCTTCACCAACCGCGAGTTCCTCGACGAGGTCAGGCAACGCCATCGCGAGATCGAGGACGCCTTCCCGGCCGACGAGCCGACTGCGGGTCGCGTCAGGTTCGAGACCATGCGCGCCGAGATGGTCCGCAACCTGATGGCTCCCGGCAACCGCCCGGTGCCGGAGCGGAAGGAAGGCGACTTCACGCTCGATCTCAGTTCGGCGAGCCCGGTGGGTGGACAATGGAACTGAGAGGCGCATCGAAGCGTGCGACTATAGCTCTGGCCGCACTGGCCCTCGTCCAACCCGCCACCGGCCACTCGCAAGCCGCCCCGCAAGTCAGCGCCGAGCTGCGCGACGGAAGCCGTGATTTCGATTGGGAGATCGGCAGCTGGACGACCCATCTGCGCTACCTCCCCGAGCCGCTGACCGGATCGGCGCGCTGGATCGAGTATCGCGGCACGAGCGAGGTGAAGCCGGTCCTGGGCGGCCGGGCCAACCTCGTCGAGCTTTCGGTGGAGAATGAGTCAGGCCGGATCGAAGGCCTGTCCCTCCGGCTCTACAATCCCCAGGCCCGGCAATGGACTCTCAACTTCGCGAGTCCCGCCAGCGGGGTGCTTACGCCGCCCGTGACCGGCGCTTTCGACGAGGCGGGGCGGGGAATGTTCTACGGGATCGACACGGTAGGGGGGCGCACTGTCCTCGTTCGCTTCGTGATCTCCGACGTGACGCCGAACTCGGCCCGCTTCGAACAGGCGTTTTCGGCGGACGGCGGCGTGACCTGGGAGACAAACTGGATTGCGGTCGACACCAGGCGCTAGCTCCGCTTGACAGCCCGCCACCCAGCCGAAGCCGCGCGGCAGAGAGGGGGACTGCCGCGCGGCGGGAGGCCTCTCTCAGGAGGCGGGATGGGGGCGGCGTCAGCCTTCGGTGGGTGCCGGAGCGGGAGCGGCGTACTTCGACATCGCGGTCTGCACCTTGGTGCGCAGCTCGGCGTCCGACTGGGCCGCGCGGCCGATGGCGTTGTACTTGGCCGGATCGAGCCCGGCCTCGCTCACCGCGGCCGCCATGGCCGATTGCTTCTGATCGGCGGCGATCGTGGTGTCGGCCTGGATTTCCTGCAGCTTGACGGTCGCCTTGGCGAAACTGTCGATCTCCGCCTCGGTGACATCGGCGGCGGCAGCCACGGCCGCGGGGTCTGCGGGAGTGGCAGGCTCGGCGGGAGTAGCCGGTTCTGCGGGCGTCGCGGCTGCATCGGCGGCCGGGTCAGCGGGAGTGGCCGCATCGGCCGGTTCTGCCGGAGTGGCCGGTTCTGCGGGTGTCGCTGCCTCTGGCGATGGCGCTGCGGCGTCAGCGGGAGGAGCGGTATCCTGGGCATTAGCGGCACTCGCCGCCAAGGCTACGCCGCCGAACAAATAAACGAACCTTTTCATAAAATAATCTCCTTCGTCCGCAAAAGCGCTCCAAAGAAGGAGATCTGTTGCGAATTGCATCGTACCGACACGGATAGGAACTGGATTTCCGTTGAAATCCAGCGCCCGACTCATTCGTTAACGATAGTTTTTGTGGCCAAAAGGACAAACTGCAAACCTTCGGCGACGATTTGTGCGTTCAGTCAGCCGAGCTGTGGGTCCCCGATTTTTTCCCTCTTGCGGTCCCAAAACGGCCACAGTTCGTCGCCGATAGGCACGTGCTAGCTTTTGCTCCGACTCGTCACTCGACCACTGTTCCCAGCATTGTCGCTTCCCTGCCGTTCGCCCGCATGGCATCCCTCCGCAAAAGACATTCGGGAGGATCGGCGTGGCCGTACCATTTAGCGAAGCCATCTCGCGCGCACCGCTCAAAGCGTTCTCCGTCATCACTTTCGCGGTGTGCATGCTCGTACTGATCGCTGACGGGATGGACGCTCAGCTGCTCGGAATTGTCACGCCCATTGTGATCGAGCAGTTCGATGTCGACCGAGGTACATTCGGCATTGCCGTCATGGCGGCGCTGATCGGCTTCGGTCTCGGTTCCTGGGGCGGCGGCTGGCTCGGGGATGAGATCGGCCGCCGCTGGTCACTGGCGATCGGAACGGTGGTGTTCTCAGGAGCGACCATGGGCGTCAGCCTCGCGGCCGACGTCTGGCAGATGGCCGCGTGGCGGCTGGTGAGCGGGCTTGGTTTCGGAGCCGCCTACTCGACCGCGATCACGCTGACCGGCGACTGGCTGCCGGATCGATGGCGCTCGGTCGGCGTGACGACGATCTCTATGGGAACTCCCGTCGGCGGAACCGTGGTCGGCGCGCTCGCGCCGACGCTGGTCGAGGAATTCGGCTGGCGGGGCACGTTTCTAGCGATCGGCGGTGGTACGATGCTGATGGTGGTGCTGATCGTCCTGGTTTTGCGGGAGAGCCCGGCATACCTGTTGGCTAAGGGCAAAGCGGAAACCGCGCACGCGGTCGCGGCCAAAGTGATCGACGGCCAGTTCGAGCTGGTTGCCGAACGACACACGACCGACGGCGAAGGAACTTCGATTGGCGTGTTCCATCCGAGCCATTTCAGGCTCAACCTCGGCGTGGGCATCGCGTTCGCTGCCGCGGCCATGGTCGCTTATGCCATGCTCAACTGGGGCACTACGTTTCTCACGGCGAAGAGCTTCCCGTTCGATGAGGCCAGCTATGCGGTCTCGATTGCGGGCGTGACGTCGATGGTGGCCTCGGTCCTGGCCGGACTGCTCGTGCACCGGTTCGGTTCGAGGTCGGTGTTCCTGGCAATCGCCGCTGGGCTCGTGATGACGTTGATCGCGCTGGCGCTGAAAGTCGAAACGATGTCGAACGCTCCCGGCTGGAACGAGCGGCTGCTGGTGATCTCGCTCTACGGCCTCGCGGCTGCGCTGTTCAGCGCTGCGATCGCCAGCATGTATGCGGTGATGACTTATGCGTTTCCCTCTGCGTGCCGCTCGGCCGGTATCGGCTTCGGCATCTTCGTAGCACGCTTCGGCGCGATCGTCGGGTCCGGCCTCGGGGGCACGCTGATCGACTTGGGCGAGGGGAGCCTGCTACCCTTTTTTGGCACGCTCATCGCGGTTTCGACGTTGGTTTTCGCAGCTCCGCTGATCGTCGACCGCCACGTCCCGCCAGCGCGTCTCCGCCTCAGTGACGCTTAGGGGACCTTCGGACATCATTTCGAGAAAGCTCGGCCGCGCGGTGAGGCACATGCGCGCGACGATCAGCAGGATCGCCGCCATTACGAGCACCGGCCAGTAGGCCGCGAGTGTGAAGTCCTCGAGCGTCAACACGCTCCACGCGGCGCCCACGCCGCCGAGCGCCGCAATCGTGCCGGCCATTCGGGCCAGCAGCTTGCCGAGCCAACGGTCGAGACGCTCAAGGGGATAGCCTTTGCGTGACATCCACGCACGATAGCGCGCGGACGGTTACGATTTCGCTTTCCTATCGCACCCGCGGTCCGCCGAACGGCAGCGGGGGAGGGGGACGGCGGGCGCCACGCGGCAGTTGCGCCTGGTAGGCGCGGCCGCAATGCTCGACGCAGTACGGGAAGCCGGGGTTCACCTTCTCGCCGCAGAAGTGGAAGTCGGGCTCGCCCGGATGGCCCATGGGCCAGCGGCAGACGCGATCGTTCAAATCGAGCAGGCTGGTCTTGTCGGCCACTTCCGCGCTCGGCTTGGCCGGCACCAGACGACGCGGCGGAGCCGGCGGGATGGGTGCCTGCTGGTCGCCCGGGCCCTGGCGCAAGAAGCCGCCGGGGCCGACCGAGACGACGCGCGGCCGATCGGATTCGCGATTCGGCAACGGCTGGCTCGGTATCTCGGACGCGGCCGAGAACGCCGCTTCTTCCTCGTCAGCTTCCTGCTCGATCGAAGATGCGGGCTGGATCGGCTTGGCTGCTTTCGGTGCCGGGCGCGGTTCGGATTCCTTGCGCGCCGGCGCGGGCTTGGGCTCGTTGGCCTTGACCGGCGAGGGACGCGCCTTGAGGCCGAGGCGGTGAGCCTTGCCGATCACCGCGTTGCGCGACACGCCGCCTAATTCATCGGCGATCTGGCTCGCGGTGGCGCCGCCTTCCCACATCTTGGTCAGCGTCTCGATACGTTCGTCGGTCCAGCTCATTCAATATCCATCGTTCGTCGGCGCGTCCCGCACAAGCTCGGGATCCGCACGGTGTCTTGCCAGCGCCCGGCAGGGCAGATAGGCGCGCGGCATGGCCGATCAAGCCCAAGCCGCCACGCCGGTCAACGGCAAGCCGCCCGAATTCGTCGACCCGAGTGCCGGACGCAGGTTTCCGCCCAAGGGGCAGCCGCTGATCTCGGGTTTCAACCGGATCGGGCTGTGGAGCCTCTATATGAAGGAGGTGCGGCGGTTTCTCAAGGTCCAGACGCAAACGGTCTGGGCGCCTGCGGTGACCACGCTCCTGTTCCTGGTGATCTTCACCGTTGCTCTGGGCCGCAGCGGCCGCGAGGTGCTCGGCGTGTCGTTCGCGACTTTCGTGGCGCCAGGCCTGATCATGATGGGCATGATGCAGAACGCCTTCGCGAATTCAAGCTTCTCACTGCTGTCGGGCAAGCTGCAGGGCACGATCATCGACCTGCTGATGCCGCCGCTGAGCGAGGCCGAGCTGATGATCGGAATCATCGCCGCCGCGGTGACGCGCGCCGTCATGGTCGGCGGAGCGGTGGCGCTGGCGATGGCCCTGTGGCCCGGCGTCGACCTGATGGCCGAGCATGCCTGGGCGATCGTCTGGTTCGGCTTGATGGGCTCGACCATGCTCGCACTGCTGGGTCTTCTGACCAGCATCTGGGCCGAGAAGTTCGATCACTCCGCGGCAGTGACCAACTTCGTCGTCGCGCCGCTTTCGCTGCTGTCGGGCACGTTTTACGTGATCGGCAACCTCTCGGAGCCGTTCCAGGCGGTGAGCCGGGCGAACCCGTTCTTCTATATGATCTCGGGGTTCCGCTTCGGCTTCATCGGCGAGAGCGACATCGGCAACACCAACGAAGCGGTAATCGGCGCGGCAGTGGGTGCGGGCTTGCTCAACCTGGTGCTCGGGTTCGCGACCTACCGCCTCTTGAAGAGCGGCTGGAAGATCAAGAGTTGACGCGGCGCCGGCAGCGTTCGACGAGTTCGCTCACGCGCGCTTCCACAATGATGACCTCCGCGATCTCGCCGAGCTGGAAGTGGTCGATTCGGCGGCCGCCGTCGCTGTCGAGGCGGCTGCCGATGGCGACCTTGAGCGTCCCGCTGCCGTCGCGCCGGTCGCTCCGTTCGATAGCCCCGATCCGCTCTCCGGCAATCGATTTGGTCCACAGCCGCGGCCCGAGGAAGATTCGCAGCAAGCGCTGGTCGGTTACCGCGAACAGCGTGCGGCTAGCGCCGAAGAGCGGGAGGAAGGGCAGCACCAGCATGCCGAAGCCCACGGCAATGAACGGCGTCCCGAACAGAGGGAAGGCATAGCCGAGCAACCCTGCCGCGTCGAAGGACTGCGCGCCGGCGAAGGCCATCGTGGTCCACAACAGCGCGAACGCGGTCCACGGCACCGCGAATAGCCAAATCACCAGACCCGACCAGGCGATGCGCGGCAGCCGACGGCCGCGCCACAGGACGCGCTCACCGGTCCGCAGTTCGCGTTGCAGCGCCATCTCTAGCGGGTCGGACTGGAACGCAGCGAGGTCCATGCGATCGGGGATCGCACAAAACCGTTGCTATGCTGTTAGTGAGTCAAGCTGCGGCGCAGCCGATAACGGCCGCCACGGAAGGTTTCGAACAACTGCGGCACGCTCGGGTGTTCGACCGGCCCGCCTGAGCTGTCGTCGAGCAGGTTCTGCTGGCTGACATAAGCGACGTACGACGAATCCTCGTTCTCGGCGAGCAGATGGTAGAACGGCTGATCGCGTCGCGGCCGCATTTCCTTGGGGATCGCCTCGTACCATTCCTCGCTGTTGGCGAAGACCGGATCGATGTCGAACACCACGCCGCGAAAATCGAACAGCTTGTGGCGCACGACATCGCCGATCGCGAAACGCGCCTCGGCATGACGCGGCGCTTCGATCCGGCGGCCGGCCTGGGGCGAATAGAACTGTGAGCGGTCCATGCCCATGAAGTATAGATTACCCGAATCGGGGACAAGGTTCCCGACTGGGCAAATCCCCAGCCTTGGCCAAAAATGCGCCGTGACGGGGGCTTGGCAAGGTGGGACGCTTCGGCTAACGGCCGCGCTCCCAGACGACCGGACGCTTTCAGCGCTGCATGCGCCCTCGCGGAGAGGTGGCAGAGAGGTCGAATGCGCCGCACTCGAAATGCGGTTTACGGG
>CBHCZH010000048.1:0-22870 GCA_965977975.1 uncultured bacterium | reverse complement strand
ATCGGATCAGGCTCTCCTCGCGCCGCGGCGGCCGAATATGCCTCGAAGTCCCGCTCAATGCGCGCGGGAGCGACTCCGATTTTCCCGGCCAGCTCCGCTATGCTAACCTCATTCTTTGCGCTTCTTTGCGCGGTCTTGACCGGAAATTTCTGGAATTAGAACAGATCGCCCGATTGAACCTGGGCAAGTGCCGTGTCCCAGATGGCTTGGTCGACCACCAGCCAGGCGCGTCCATCCGACGTCTCATAGATGTCGCGGCTCAGATGAGCGCCATACTGCTCTTCGTTGGTGATGCGTGCGCCGGACGCGCCAATGACAACGCCTTTCGTCCAGTCAAAGGGCGGATTGATGAAGCGCCACGCCGATATCTTGTCGAGGTGCGCCGCCTCGCCTCCGACCGAAGCACCGAGCCGAATGCCTGCACCGTCGTCACCAAAGGATCCGATCGGCAAGGTCTTGAGATAGGCCTTGGCAAACCGCTCCATCATCGCGCTGTTGCGGACATAACCGCCCGCCGCGATGACCACCCCATGGCGAGCGACAAAGCGGCGCAAGCGGCCCCGCTTTTCTGCGCCCCGCATGATAGCGGCGAACGGTTTGTGCAGCTTCATCACCTGGAGGGTCAACTTGTTTGCTATCCGTTCGGCCCGGCGGTGAACGCTCGCCGCCAGGCCGCCTCGTTTCAGCACGCTCGCCTCGACACCGCACACCCGATCACCATCCCGGACCAGCCGAACGACTTTGGCTTGGGTGACAACAGTGATCAGCGGCTGCTTCGCGACGGCCTGCTTCATGCCTGCCATCAGGTACCAGCCGACGTCGGCGCCCTCGGAAAAGCCGCCGTGCGGCTTCTTGCCCGGCAGAGGTTCCGCGTCCGGGACAAGGGCAGGGTTCTTGGTGCGATGACCCCGTTCGGCAGGCGGGTGCTTGCCGATATAGGCCGGTACCGTTCCGTTGTCGGAATAGTAGAGATAATACTGGTCGACCGGATAGGACGTCTTCTTCGGGGCGACCGGACCGCTGAAATTGATCCCGTGTCTTTCGAGGAACGCGAGTGTGTCCACGCTATCGTCCGCGAACCTGCGCACCGTGGCATCGGACACCAGCCCGCCGACTTCCTTGAGCAGATATTCCGCCATGGCTTCGGGACTGTCCTCAACCCCGCATTCCCCTTGCACATGCGTGCCGCCGCCGGCGTAAACGATACCGCCGCTCATCTGGCTCGAGCCGCCACCCTGGAACCGGTCGAGAAGAAGCACGCTCATGCCGCTCGCCGCGGCTTCCAGTGCCGCACACGCGCCAGCGAGACCATAACCGACCACGATGACGTCGTATTCGCCGTGCGGCGCATGACGGTCGTTCAAGGCCACGGGCTTGCCGATCGCGGTGGAGGCGTCATCCCGCAGGTCGCGCAGTGCCGCGCCGCTGGCGCTTGCGTCACGAGGCATCGGTCAGCCCCCTTTGATTTCCGAAACGTTGAGCAATATGTTCGGCAGCAACCATGCCGAACGTCATTGCCGGGCCAAGCGTGCCTCCGGCGCCAGGGTAGGAATCATAGGTCATTGCGCCGGCGACGTTGCCGGTCGCGTAAAGGCCCTCGATCGGCGAGCCGTCGATGCGCAGCGCTCGCCCATATTCGTCCACCTTGATACCGCCCTTGGTGCCGATGTCCCCGATGTCGAGGGGGATGGCATAGAAGGGTGCCTTTTCGATCGGGCCGAGGCAGGGATTGGGCGAGTTGCGAGGATCGCCGAATACCATGTCATAGGCATTCTCTCCGCGGCGGAAATCCTCGTCGCGGCCGACTGTGGCGAAACCGTTCATTCGCTGGACGTTCGCACGCAGGGCGGCGGGATCGACACCGATCTTTCCGGCCAGGCCCTCGATGCTGCCGGCCTTGTAGACGACATTATCCCACCATTCCCCGGGGACCTTCCAATCGGGCAGGATCACCGGCGGCATCAGCGATCCGATCGGGTAGCGCCAGCGCGCGGTGGCGTCGAAGATCATCCAGCAGGGGAGGTTCGCGCCGGTCTTCTCGTCATCGGCGATCATCGCCGCGCCAAAATCGTTGTAGCTGATCGCCTCGTTCACGAAGCGCTCCCCGCGACGATTCACGCACATGGTGTGCGGGTAGCCGCGTTCCATGAAGAGGGCCGCGCGCATGTCGGCATTATTATAGCCAGGCGCCGGGGTGCGCATGGTCGGCACCCACCAGGCCTGTTCGAGAAATTCGCTGTCTGCGCCGATTGCTTGCGCGGCGATAAGCGCGTCACCCGTGTTGTTTTGGCCCGGCGTCAGGCTGTAGTCGACGGGAGACGAGCGGAGCAGATACCGGTCGCGCAGCGCCTGGTTCTTTTCAAAGCCGCCGCTGGCGACGATGACGCCCCTGTCCGCACGGATTTCATAGTGTTCGCCATGGGTCGAGACCACGGCGCCCGCAACGCGGCCATCCTCTTCAACGAAGCGTACCAGCCTCGTCTGGAGCAACAGCGGGATATCCCGGTCGATCATCGCCTTTCGCAAGGCGCCGATCATGGCGTTTCCGGTAGTCAGCCGTCGATCGCGCCGGCTCTTCAGACGAAAAGGCAGATCGAGCCAGTAACGGAAGAAGAGCTTTGCCGCGGTCAGCCACCAGCCGCCCGTGCGGCGGATCAGCGGTCCCATTTCCGCCAGGTCGATCTGCATCCTGCCGAGCACCTTGTGCGTGGGGTGCGGCTCGCGCATCTTGAACAGCTCGTCCCCCAAAACGCGCGCATCGAAGGGAAGAGGCATCATCGTTCGGCCGCCGGTCGCAAGCGCGCCCGGGAGCCAGGGCATATAGTCGGCGTAGCCGGGAACCGAGAAATATCCGACGTTCCAGTGCCCCAGTTTCTGCGCCACGCGAGGTGCATGCTCCACATAGGCCTGCAGTTTCGCCTGTGGCACTTTGCCCTTGGTCGTGCTGGACAGATATTCAAGCGCAAGCGCGGGCGTGTCCTGCTCGGCGATTGCGGGATTGTTCGGGATCCAGATTCCGCCGCCCGAGATCGCACTGGTGCCGCCGAAACGATCGGACTTTTCGATCAATATCGTCTCGAGACCCAGGTCATGCGCGCTCAAAGCCGATACCATGCCCCCGGCACCGGAGCCGATCACCAGCACATCGCAACGACGGTTCTTGTTCAGCTTCATCGATCCCGCCCGCTACCGTTCGGCCAGCCGACCGGTTCGACCATCAATCGTCTCAGCTCCACTCGCGCGATCCGCCACTCGTCGCCGGCACGGACATAGGTATCGTGGTAATGGCCATAGCCATTGGAGCCGGCGATGGGCGCGGACGCTCCCGCAGGATAGCGGATTCGATCCTCCATTGCCCAGATCGCCTCGATGCAGCCTTTCCCGCGGAACGTGAACTCGCCCATATGGCCATGGTGGACGGTCGCGACACCTTCGAGTGCAGTCGACACCGCCTCGCGGATGCGGCCGGCGCCCGTCCACAGCAAGCTAGACGGATCGGGCTCGGGAAAGCCAAGCGCTGCCAGCGCTGAGCCTTCGCCTCGCACGTCCATCACGGCGTCCGCGGCGAAAAGCGCCTGCCATTGGTCCCAAAGCTTCATGTCCATCAGCCGAAAGTATCGCGCCTTCAAGGCGCGAACGGATTCGATCGCAAGCAATTGGGAAACGCTCGTGAGTGGCATCGCCTCCGAGCTGCCTCCTGTCTGTTTCCCCATTCTCTGACGCTCCCGGAGGTCCGATGATCGGTCTGCCGGGAATGACTTGTCATTGCCTCGTCCGAGTGGACGACACGTTCGGCTGACAATCGCGGTAGAGGCAGTGGCGACAGGAAAGTGATGGAGTCTATCCGTGTTCCAGCCGACGAACGACATGACCAGGGAGCAACTCGACGAGCTGGCGCAGGACTTCGATCACCACAGCGAGGCCTATCGCAGCAATTCGATCGATATCCTCAGCCACATGCAAGCGAAATGCCCATTCGCACACAGCTCCAAATATGGTGGTTTCTATGTCGCGACGAAGGCTGAGGACTGCCTTGCGGTAGCCAAGAATGTCGATGCTTTCTCCAACTTTCCGACCGATGTCATCCCCGATCTCGAACCGACCTTGATGATCCCCATCAACGTCGATCCGCCCGAGCTCTATGACTACCGCGCGATCCTCAATCCTCTTTTCGCGCCGAACAAAGTGAAGGGCCATGCCGATTATGTGCGCGGCCTTGCCGAAGACCTGATGGCCAAGCTGAAGGCCAAGGGCGGCGGCGATCTCAAATGGGAATATGCCCAGCCGCTCACCGGCATCGTGACGCTGAAGCTGGCGGGCCTGCCGGAGAACGACTGGATGCACTATGCACCGCCGCTCCATGACCTGATCTATTCCAAGAAGAGCTACGAGGAGCGGCTCGCGGGCATGGCGACGATGCTCGAGCGGATGAGGTCGGAAATCCGCCGTCTCAAGGACGAGCCGGTCGAAGGCAGCGTGATCGATTATCTCTACAACGTCGACATGGCGGGCCGGAAGCTGCGCGTGGACGAGATCGACAGCATCATCCTCATCATGCTCGGCGGGGGCCTCGACACTACCCAGGCGCTCTTCAGCATGATTACGGTCTACCTCGGCCGCAACCCCGATCGGCGCAGGGAGTTGATCGAAAATCCTGAGCTGTGGGACAATGCGCTTGAAGAGTTTCTGCGCGTTTTTCCGCCCACGCAGGGAAATGTACGCCGAGCAACCAAGGAAACCAGGCTCGCCGGTCAAGTCATCAAGCCCGATGAACAGGTCTTCATGTCATGGGCAGCCGCCAACCGCGATCCCGCGGACTATGAGAACCCGCACGAGATCGATTTCCGGCGCGAAAATATTCGGCATTTTTCCTTCGGCTCGGGTCCGCATCGGTGCCTCGGTTCGCATCTCGCGCGCCTGGAGGCGAGGATCCTGCTGGAAACCCTGTTCAAGCACGCTCCTGACTACGAACTGGTCGAAGATGGCGTGATCCTGGCCGAAGATATCGGCAACATCTCGGGGTTCAAGCAGGTGCAGGTAAAGTTCTGAACCGCGGGAGATAGGAGGCATTCGACATGGCGACGGCAGCAGAATACAGCCTCGGTCAGCACACATTTCCTCGCGGTTGGTTCATGGTCGCCGATGCATCGCGAGTGACGCAAAAGCCCCATTCCGTGCGTTTCTTCGGGCGGGACATGGTGCTCTATCGCGGCGAGAGCGGGACGGCGTACATGGTGGGCGCCTATTGTCCGCACATGGGCACGCATATCGGCAAAAGCGAAACCAGCTTCATGTCGATGAAGAATGAGCAGGTCGAGGGAGAGTCGATCCGCTGCCCGTATCACGCCTGGCGTTACGGCCCCGACGGCAAGTGTAACAACATTCCCTATTCCGACGCCATTCCGCCCAAGGCCGAGCTTGGATCCTATGCGATCGTAGAGCGCTACGGCGCGCTCTGGCACTGGCATGACCCCGAAGGAGGCGAGCCGGACTTCGACCTACCCGATCTGCCCGAGTGGGACGAGCTTGGATATGTTCACAACACTTATGACGAACTCGGCGCGATGAATCTCCACCAAGTCGAGGTGGTCGACAATATTTGCGATGCGCAGCATCTCCACCCGATCCATGCGTCGCAGAATATCTATTTCGAGAACCGTATCCGTGGCGCCCGCGTGTGTCAGCTTCTTGGGAGCAAGCACGAATTGCTGGGGGTCAATGCGGATATGTCGGAGTTCGTGACTTGGTACACGGGACCCGGCATCCTGCTGTCGCGCTATCACGCCGACAACCCCAACCCCTCTTACATGATCATCACGCACACCCCAATCGACGACGGATCGGTCTATGTGTGGCATGCAGTTCTCACCAAGATCGCCGATCGCGAACCGACTGAAGAGGATGTCGCCCAGGCCCAGGTGCAGCAAAAGATGAGCCGGGGTGCGTTCGCGCAGGATTTCGAGATCTGGTCGAACAAGCGGCCGTGCCTGAAGCCGATGCAGATGCCGGGCGACGGCAATTTCCTCAAGGTCCGCACATGGTACAAGCAGTTTTATGCTCCGCGAAGCGAAGTTCCGGCTATTCTCGAGCGTTGCGAAGGAACCTATCAGGTCGCAGGAATTCCTGGCGCCGAGGAATATGATGCTCGCGACAGCTACGCGCATGCTTTTCCGGCAGAGACAGCCGAAGCAGCGGAGTGATTTCACTTTTGTGACAGGAAAAGGACGGAACGCTTGAAGTATCGTGTCGTCATAGATCGGCCGCAATGCGTCGGCCACGCGAGATGCAATAGTGTGGCACCGCATCTCTTTAAGCTCGACGAGAATGGCTACATCGCGCTCGATGGATTTGATGTCCCCGAGGGGGAGGAAGTCTCCGCATTCAGGGGATCGCTCGCCTGTCCGGAGCGCGTCATCGCGATGCTGGACGAAAATGGTGACAAGGTCACCAGAACGCCGAGGGCGGAGTAGTAGCACTCGCGCGGCTTGGCTGACGAGAAGGTCTCGATACGTGTCGATCAGAATGCCGGAACCGGACCGCGCGGTCATCGCAAGGCGCGGCGAGATTGCCGTCGCGATGCGCGCTATCGTCGGCGATGGCAATGTGATCAGCGACGAGACGGGCCTGCGTCCCTATGAAAGCGACGGACTGACTGCCTATCGCCAGGTGCCGATGCTGGTCGTCCTGCCGGAGACGACGGGACAGGTCAGCGAGGCGCTCGCCTGGTGTCATCGCGAAGGCGTCAAGGTCGTCCCCCGCGGTTCGGGCACATCGCTTTCCGGCGGCGCACTTCCGCTCGCCGATGCGGTGTTGCTGGGGCTCGGCAAGTTCAAGGCGATCTTGGATATCGACTATGAAGACCGCCTCGCAGTGGTCCAGCCCGGGGTCACCAACCTCGCCATCACGCAGGCGGTGCAGCACGCGGGGCTATACTATGCGCCCGATCCCTCGAGCCAAATCGCGTGCTCGATCGGCGGAAACGTCGCGGAGAATTCCGGCGGGGTGCATTGCCTCAAGTATGGGCTGACGACGAACAATGTACTCGGCGCCGAATTGGTGATGATGGATGGTGAGATCATCCGGCTCGGGGGACGGACATTCGACGCCGCTGGTCTGGATCTGCTGGGGATTGTCGTCGGGTCGGAGGGTCTGATCGGCGTCGTCACCGAAGTCACGGTCCGGCTGCTACCAACTCCGCAGACCGCTCGCGCCATATTGGTCGGCTTCCCAACGGTTGAGAGCGCGGGGCAGTGCGTGGCCGATGTCATCGCAGGCGGAATCATCCCCGCCGGGATGGAGATGATGGACAGGCTCGCCATCGAGGCAGCCGAGGCCTTCGTGCAGGTCGGATATCCGCTCGATGTCGAGGCGCTGCTGATCGTCGAGCTCGATGGCGTCGAGGCAGAATGCGCGCACTTGCTCGAACAGGTCGAGCGGATCGCTCGCGCCAACGGTGCAACCTATTCACGTGTCTCGACCAGCGAGCAGGAGCGAGCGGCTTTTTGGGCGGGGCGCAAGGCCGCGTTTCCGGCCGTAGGCCGGCTCGCGCCCGACTATTATTGCATGGATGGCACGATCCCGCGGCGCAAGCTTCCCGCCGTCCTCAAGCGCATGGCGGAGCTATCCGAGCATTACGGTCTCGATGTCGCCAATGTGTTCCATGCCGGGGATGGCAATCTCCACCCGCTCATTCTCTACGATGCGAACAAGCCGGGCGAGCTCGACCGTGCCGAAGAGTTCGGCAACGATATCCTGCGTCTTTGCGTCGAGGTCGGCGGCGTCTTGACCGGCGAACATGGCGTCGGGGTTGAGAAGCGGGATCTCATGCCCGAGATGTTCGGCGAGGATGACCTAAAGCAGCAGCAGCGCGTGAAATGCGCCTTCGATCCGGAATCCTTGCTCAATCCCGGCAAGGTGTTTCCGACTTTGCATCGATGCGCCGAGCTGGGGCGGATGCACGTCCACAATGGCCAGCTGCGCTTTCCCGACATCCCCAGATTGTGATGAAGGACAACGGATTCCGCAGGGCAGGCAATGCTGCCGAATTGTGCGCGATCGTGCGTGATGCGGCGCGCGATGGCCGCAAACTCGCCATCACGGGAGGCGGTACGAAGGCTGAAATCGGCGGGCCGGAGCCTGAGGTCGACCGACTATCAATGGACGCTTTCAGCGGGATCATCGACTACGACCCGGCTGAACTGGTCATCACCGCCGGTGCGGCCACGCCGCTCGACGAGATCGAGGCTGCAATCGAGGCGGAAGGGCAGATGCTGGCCTTCGATCCGCCCGACATGGGGCCTGTCTTCGGAGGCGCTGCCGGACGCTCGACGATCGGGGGCGTCGTGGCTTCGGGTTTTTCCGGATCGCAGCGTCTGACGCGGGGCGCGGTCCGCGACCATTTGCTCGGCTTTGCAGCCGTTTCGGGGCGAAGCGAGCTTTTCAAGGCCGGCGCAAAGGTGGTGAAGAATGTCACGGGCTATGACCTCCCGAAGCTGATGTGCGGCAGCTGGGGACGGCTTGCGGCATTGACCGAAGTCACTTTGAAAGTGTCGCCGCGCTCGACGTGCAGGGTGACGATGACCTGCGAGGGCCTGACGCCGGTGGAGGCCTGGAGCGCCATGGCTACCCTGCTTTGCAGCCAGGCGGAAATCGCCGCTGCGGCGTTTGCGCCGCCAGGCGTGCTCCGCGAACACTCAGTGACCGCAATCCGGCTTCAAGGGTTTGAACCGTCCGTGGCTTCGCGCAGCTCGATGGTGGAGGCCATGACCCGGGGCAGACCGTTTTGCCGCATCGGCGCAAGCGAGGGTCGTTCGATCTGGACGGCCCTGCGTGATCTTTCTCCCTTGTCCGTGGCCGGTTGCTTGTGGCGGATCAGCCTGCCTCCGCGCGAGGCGCCAGGGTTCATCGCCGCGCTCGCGCCCGCCGATAGTCATTGGATGATGGACTGGGCCGGCGGCCTGATCTGGCTCGTCAGTGAACAGCCATCCGCCGTGATCCGCGCCGCCGCCACGCAGCGGTTCGGTCATGCCATGCTGATGCGCGCGGATTCCGAAACGCGCGCCACGGTTCCGGCACTGCATCCGCAGCCTCCGGCACTCGCTGCGCTGGAAGAGCGAGTGCGCCGCGCCTTCGATCCCTTGGGCGTGTTCGAAACCGGCCGGTTCTGATCGATGCAGACGAACTTTTCCTCAGAGCAGCTGATCGACCCCCAGGTCGCCACTTCGGAACAGATCATCCGGAAATGCGTCCACTGCGGCTTCTGTACGGCGACGTGCCCGACCTATGTCCTGCTCGGCGATGAACTCGATTCTCCTCGCGGACGAATTTATCTCATCAAGGACATGCTTGAGAACGGACGCACGCCGGATGCAAAGCTGGTGACGCATATCGATCGGTGCCTTTCATGTCTGTCATGCATGACGACCTGCCCCTCGGGCGTGAACTACATGCGTCTCGTCGATCATGCGCGGAGCTATATCGAGGATCACTATACCAGGCCTCTGCACGAGCGCTTCTGGCGTAGCTTGCTGGCCGCGGTGCTTCCGTATCCGGGCCGCTTCAGTCTGGCCCTCGCCCTCGCGCCGCTCGGAAAACTGTTCGCGCCGATTTTCCAATTGAGCAAGCTGACGCGCCCGCTGGCGGCCATGGTCGCGCTAGCCCCCGACAGGATCCCCGTGCGAATGCCGGTGCATGACAGCAAGCCGGAGGGCGCGTCGCTTGGACGCATCATCATGTTGCAGGGCTGCGCCGAGCCGGTGCTAAAGCCCCAATATCAAGCGGCGGCTGCGCGCCTTCTCGCGCGTCTCGGCTACGGCGTTGTTTTTGCGCGCGAGGAAAAGTGCTGCGGGGCGCTCGTGCAACATATGGGGCGGGAAGCGGCCGCGAAGGCGGCGGCTCGTAACAACGTCGATGCATGGATGGCGGAAATGGAGAAAGGCGATGTCGTCGCCATCGTCACCACGGCGTCGGGTTGCGGCACAGTTCTGAAGGATTACGGCCACATCCTCTCGGACGATCCCGGCTATGCGCAAAAGGCCGAAGCTTGCGCGGCGCTGGCAAAGGACATCAGCGAAGTCCTGGTTGGCTGCGATCTTGAGCCCCATCTTTGCCCCGACGCGGCGAAGCTGACCGTCGCGTACCATCCCGCTTGCTCGCTCCTGCATGGGCAACGGATTGGTGACCTGCCGAAATCGCTTCTGGAGAAAGCAGGCTTTACTGTCTGCCTTCCGGCGGACGCGCATCTGTGTTGCGGATCGGCGGGGACCTACAACATTCTCCAGCCGGAGATTTCCGGCCAACTGGCTCGCCGCAAGGCCGCGAGCCTCGCCGTCCTCGGCGCCGATGTGGTCGCGACCGGCAACATCGGCTGCGCCGTTCAGATCGGCAAGGCGGCGAACCTGCCGGTCGTCCACACGATTGAGCTTCTCGACTGGGCGACGGGCGGCGAACGGCCCGTCGGCCTGCCCGAACTGGAAAGGAATTGACGATGACCATCACCCTTGCACAGGCAAACACGATTTGCGAGGCAGCCTTCGCCAAGGCGGCGGAGCTGAAACTGAAACCGCTCGCCGTCGCGGTGGTGGATGCGGGCGGCCATCTCATCGCCTTTCAACGGCAGGACGGATCCTCGATCGGCCGCCTTCAGATTGCGAGCGGCAAAGCCTGCGGGGCCCTTTTCCTCGGTGTGTCGTCACGTGTCGTGGCCGAAATCGCGGGCGACCGTCCCACATTCATAGCGGCGGCGGCGGCAGCAGCGCCGCAGGGCCTTATCCCGGCGCCGGGCGGCGTTATCGTGGTCGACGGCAAGGGCGCACCGATCGGCGCTGTTGGCATTTCGGGCGACACTTCGGACAATGACGAGACCTGCTCGGTTGCCGGAATCGAGGCGGCCGGCCTGAGGGTTCAAGGCTGACTGGCTGAGTATCGCGCCCATGGACTCCCGAATGCCGTGTCAGGCTATCGGGAGTCCTGCCAACCGCCGGCGTGACGCGCTGATGCCGCCCGCTGCTGCCTCGAGTAGATGGGCGGCTTTCAGAAACTGGTGCGCGTCGCTTTCGGCGGAGAAACCTATCCCGCCATGCACCTGGATGTTTGTGCCGGCATTGGCGCGCGCAGCCCGTATAGCGAAATTGAGCGCGGATTCGGCGAGCGCGCGCGCCTCCTCGCGCTCTTCGGCCAATGCGATCGCAGCGTAGGTGGCGAGTTCGCGGGCGGCATAAGCGGATATCGCCATGTTGGCGCAATGATGCTTCACCGCCTGGAATGCGCCGATCGGCTGGCCGAATTGTTCGCGGAATTTCGCAAATTCCACGGCCCGGTCGGCGGTCTCGCTTGCTATCCCGGCAAGGTGCCCCGCGATCATGATGCGCGCGAAGGCCAGCAGCGATCCATCATCGCTTCGCGCGATCGCCGGGCCGGTTTCGACGCGATCGAGCGGACGGCCCCAGTGCAGAGTTTGCTCGTTCCCCGATTGCCGTCGGGTTTCGAAAACGGTCATTGAATCGGGCGCCATCTCCAGCATCCAGTCGGCACCGCACGGCTCGATGCCGATCGTTTCACTGCCTCTTGCGATCACGAACGCCGCCCGCTTCGCGCCGGAGAGCCCGGCAGCGACGGCTTCCGGTTCCCCGGCCCGGTCCAGCGCATGGATGGCGACGACGGTCGCAAGAAAGCCCGGAGGCAGCAGGTGGCGGCCGAAAACATGCGCTGCCAGCAGTTCCTCGATTGCCGTGAGGCCAATTCCCCCCGAGCCTTCCGGCAGGCTGATGCCGAGCCAGCCTAGTTCGGCAAGCTCCTGCCACCGCGCGTAATCGTCGTTGCTGGCGTGCTGGAGGCGGGCGACGGGAAACAGGCCTTCGGCGGGCCGGGTGAAGCTTTCGACTATTTCAAGCTGTTCGGAAAGATCGGGAAAGCCTGACATCACTTGCCCTTCGGCAGGCCAAGGACCCGCTCACCGATAATGTTGCGCTGGATTTCCGCGGTGCCGCCAGCGATCGTCTCGGAATAGGCGTCGAGATACTCATAGGCCCAGCTGTGCGCGCCGCCTTCCAGTTGCGGAGAGCCGATGCCGTAGAGATCGACAGCGGCCGCGGTCACCCGCTTTGCCAGTTCGGCAAAATAGAGACGGATCAGTGAGCCTTCGGACCCTGGCGTGCCCTTTGCGCATGATGCGGCGAAGCTGTAGCTCATTGCGCGCAATGCTGCGGCATCGGCGCGCAAATCCGCGATCGTTGCCGAAAGCATCGGATCGTTGCAGTCGCGCGTCAATTCTTCCGCCTTGTCGGCAAGGGTGATCTGCAGAGCAAGGCTTGCCGTGCCGCGCTCGAAGCTGAGCGTTGCCATCGCCGTCTTCCAGCCGTTGTGGAGGCCACCGACAACCGCCTCGTCGATCGGCAGGCGGACGCTGTCGTAGAAGACCTCGCAGAACTTGGCGGGTCCGGCCATCGTGTTGATGGGGCGGACTTCAATGCCAGGAAGATCCATCGGACAGATGACCCAGGAGAGGCCCTTGTGCCGCTCGCTGTCGGGGTCCGTCCGGATGAGCAACTCCTGATAATCGGCGATGTCGGCATAGCTGGACCAGATCTTCTGGCCATCGACAACGATCTCGTCACCCTCGATCCGGCCTTTGCAACGCAAGGATGCGAGGTCGGAACCCGATCCCGGCTCGGAAAAGCCCTGGCACCAGATTGCCTCGCCCTTTAGAATCTTGGGAAGGTGGAGCGCCTTTTGGGCCTCGCTGGCGCACGCGATCAGCGTGGGGCCGGCGTGATTCACGCCCACGAAGGAGGCGCTGTGGGTGCTTGGCGCACCCGCACGGGCATATTCCTCAAACCAGATGATTTGCTCGTCGACGCTGAGATCGCGCCCGCCATATTCCCTGGGCCAGGTCAGGCCGGCCCAGCCGCCCTCGTACATCCGGCGCTGCCACGCCAAGACGAATTCGCGCGATTCCGGACCTTCGAACGGCGCTTCCTCGCCCGGGACATTCGCCGCGAGCCATGCACGCGCTGCGCGGCGAAACTGATCGAGATCCCCGCTCATATGGTCAGGCCGCCTGATCCCAAACGCTGCTCGCGGCCGCTTGGGCCTGCGCACTGCTCCCGCCCAGTTCGCCGAGGAGAGCCTTGAGGCGATAGGTCCACAGATGGAGATCGAATTCGAGCGTCAGACCCATGGCACCGCAGAACTGATGGAGGTCGTAGGTCAGCGTCGGTATCGCATCCTGGACATAGGTTGCGGCCGTGGCGCAGTCGCCTTCCTCGTCGGACCAGGCGGCCCGCAGCGCAAGCCATTTGGACGCTTCCATGGTGGTGGCCGCCATGGCGAGCCGGTGCTGCACGGCCTGGAACGAACCGAGCGGGCGTCCGAATTGGTTTCGCGTCTTGACGTGGTCGAGCACCGTCTCGATCGCGGCACTCATCAGCCCGGCAGCCTCGACGGCAATAGCCAGCCGCCAACGCCGGCGCATCGCCGGCAGGATGGACGCGGGAAGAGGTCGCACTTCGAGGCCCGCAGTTCCATCGAGCCGGCCATAGGGATAGGCGAAAAGGCTCTCGACAGCCCGCACTCGTGCTGGATCGACCTTGATCAGTTCGGCGCTGCTACCCGTGTCGACGAGCAGCGTTTTGGCCTGCGGCAGGAACCGTGCGGGGGAAGTTGCAGAGCCGCGCGCGAGGGCCAGCGGCCGCTCGAATTCGCCCGCGGCCAGCAATGGGCCGACCAGCGCGGAGGCCGCGGCTTCCGCGCTCAGCGGCAAACGGGCCACCCTTTCGACGACCAAGGCGGCATCGACCAGGGTGAAGTCTTCTTCGCGAGCGATGTCGAGAAAGCCCGATGCCTGGAGCTCCGCATCGAGCGCCTGGGAAAAGGCGCAAACGGTTGGCACTTTCGGTGCCTCGATCTTCAGCTGGGCGATGAGCTGGCCGAGGCCGTCGAGGATGGCGACCTGATTGTCGTTGAGTTCGAAGTTCACGCTTGCCTCTCACTGGGAAGGCCAAGATGACGGCGAGCCGCCAGATTGAGTTGAATCTCGGCCGCGCCGGACGCGATACCCGCGGCGATCGCGCGTTGATGATGCGCCTGCTGCATCGGATCGTCACCGAGCATGCCATCGGGCATGAATTCGAGCATGAAGTCCGACACCGCGTGGTCGGCCTGAACGACAGCGAAGCGCGCCAGATTGCCGAAGGCGGATGGAGGCATGCCCTTGGCGCGCTCATCGACAACCCGGTAGACCATCATCCGCGCGGCCTCGACCTTGGCGAGGACGCGGCCGGCCCGATCGCGGATCACCGGGTCCTCGAAGCGGCCTTCGGCCTTGAGCTTGGCGATCGCGCGATCGAGAATTCGGCGGGCAAAGGCGTACCGCGGGATGCCGATCCGCTCGTTCTGCAGCGCATACGAGATGATCTCCCAGGCCTGGCCTTCCTCGCCCAGCCGGTTTTCCTCTGGCACGAGGACATCATCGAAGAAGACCTCGTGGATATCCCCTTCGCCGATCAGCGCGGGGATGTCCTTCACCTGGATTCCGTCGCTGCTCATCGGAACGAGCAAAATGACGATCCCCCCTTTGCCCGCCGATGTCCGCGCGAGCAGGAAGCAGTGGTCGGCGAGGCCCGCGTACGACGTCCAGACCTTTGCGCCATTGACGCGGTATCCGCCTTCGACCCGTTCCGCCTTGGTTTGAAGCGAAGCGAGATCGGACCCCGCTGACGGTTCGGAGAACCCCTGACACCAAATGACCGAGCCGCTCGTAATCTCAGGAAGATATCGCTCCTGCTGCGCTTTCGTTGCGTAGCGCATCATTACCGGGCCGATCCAGTTGACGTTCATATACTGCGGCCCGCGAGGTTCGCCTGCGGCCCAGATTTCCTCGCCGAGAATGAAATGCGCCCACGGCTCCGCGTCCTGACCTCCGAAGTCCTTCGGCCAATGGGGGATCAGCATGCCCTCATCGGCCAGGATCTTGCAGAATTGTTTTGAGAACTCGGTCTGAGCGCGCGATCCTGGTCCGTGAACGGCAGTTTCATCCCAGTCTCGCGGAAGATGGGTGTCCAGCACCGATTTCACGCGGTCGCGATAGGCTCGTTCGTCGTCGTTCCAGCCAAATTCCATCCTGGGCTCCCGCAGCGATATCGCTTGCTTCTAGCCAGCAATGGCGCTGGCCTGCGGCGTCGAAAACGTCTCATTGGACTATGACGGACAGGGTACCCGTCCATAGGACGGGCAGGCGAGCTCTATCGAGGAGGCGGTCGATGTCGAACGATGCTGCAGGATATGAAAGATTCAAGGGCTTGCGCTTCGACCGGCCCGCCGAGGGCGTCCTGCGGGTGACCATAGACAATCCTGTCCAGAGAAATGCCCTGCATCGCGATCTTCTGGAATCGGTGCATCATGTGTGGGATGCCATCGATGCGGATCCCGAAACACGCGTCACGATCATCACGGGGGCAGGCAAGGCCTTCTGCGCGGGCGGCGCCTTCGATGCGATGCCGACTGGCTCGGGCGAGAAGAACGCCGAGTTCGTCAATGGCTTCTACGAAGCTCGCGCGCTGGTCTCGAGGATAATCAATTCTCACAAGCCAATCGTGTCGGCCATCAATGGCCCGGCCGTTGGGGCAGGGCTCGCGATTGCGTTGCTTGCGGACATCCCGATAGCCGCCCGGGATGCGAAGCTCTTCGATGGGCATCTGCGGATCGGAGTCGCTCCGGGCGATCACGCCTTGATCATCTGGCCGCTCCTGTGCGGCCTCGCCAAGTCGAAGTATCACCTGATGACCAACGCGCCGCTTACCGGCGAGGAAGCCGAACGGGCGAATCTTGTCGCGCTCGCCGTCGATGCCGACGAACTGCAGGCCAAGGCGATCGACGTGGCGGTGGGCTTGGCGGCGACTGCGCCGACAGCGCTGCGGATGACGAAATATCTGCTCAACGCCTATCTCCGGCGCAATCAGGACATCTTCGATCTGTCGGCCGCTTTTGAAATGATCAATTTCGGCAGCGCGGAAAATAAGGAGGCAGTCCGGGCCTTTAAGGCGGGCGAAGCGCCGACGTTCGGGCAGCCGAAGGCCGATTTCCGGTAACCGCCCAACCCAACTCCGCGATCGTAGTCTTTTCGGACGAGGCGGACGCGCCGGGGGAAGCACAGTTTAACTAGGTGAAACTGGCCAGCCACAAGGTCAGGTAACCACGGGGGATGCGATGAACGCGAGAGGACTATATCATTCGGCCGCGGTGATTGCCATGGCCGCCATTTGGGCCTCACCGTCCTATGCACAGGACGCCGGGACGCAAGACCAAGCGGCCGAGTCACAAGGCAGTGGCTTCGATGCGATCGTCGTGACTGCCCGTCGGGTGGAAGAAAACCTGCAGGATGTGCCGGTTGCGGTAACGGCGCTTTCGGCTGATGCGCTGGAGCAACAGAACGTCAATGCGGTAAGCGACCTGCAGTTCAGCGTTCCCAACCTCCAAATCAAGCCGAGCACGATCTATCCCTCGCAGGTGGAATTCGTGATCCGCGGCCAGCGCCAGGTGCTGTTCACCGACGAGAATGTCGTGACCTATGTCAATGGCGTGCCCCAGAGCACCCGCGGACTCAGCCTGTACGATGTCGAGAGTGTCCAGGCGTTGAAAGGCCCGCAAGGCACGCTGTTCGGCAAGAACTCGATGGGCGGCGCAATGGTTTTCACAACCAAGCGCCCGACAGATGCCCTTGAGGGTGAATTGACTTTCGAACTGGGCAATTACGACCTGCGCAGGGGGCAGGCGGTGGTGAACCTGCCGTTTGCCGAAGGCATTGCCTTGCGCCTGGCTGGAGAGATCGAACGGCGCGACGGGGTGTTTCGGAATTTCACACCGGGACAGAAGGATCTCGGCGACCGCCACAACGAGAGCTTCCGCGCGACCTTCCTGCTCGCACCAGGAGATGGCAGGCTGGAAAACATCACGACCTTCGACTGGAAGAACCGCAACGAAATCCCTTTCCCGGCGATCATCGAAGCGGCTCCTGCCAATGCCCTGGGTTTCACCGGCGCTATCTCACTTATCAATCAGCAGATTGTGACCCAGCAGAGCCAGCTGGGAGGCGCGCAACCCATTCTTCGCGACGGCTTCCTGGTGCGTCAGGGCAATCCGTTCGTGATGCAGGCTTTCACGGGTGTCGGAACCACAATCGGCACCCTTCCGCCGCTGTTCCCCGGCGCGGCGCCGATTGATCCGATCAGCACTTACGGCTCACGCGTCAAGAGTTGGGGTGTTGCGAACACGACGACCTTCGAACTGACCGACAGCCTTACTTTCAAGAATATCCTCGGCTATCGCCACGATCGCGCATTCGACCATTCGAATGCGGGCGGCGAAGGTGCGTATCTGACCGACGTGTCCGGAACGCTCAGCTGCCTGTTCAATCCGACGTTCAATTTTGTTTCCGGGAATCCCGCAGCCTGCCCGCCGATCGTCCCAGGGCCGTTCCCGAGCTATCTGACGAACAACAACATTAATTACTTCAACGATATCGATCAGTGGTCGAATGAAGTTCAGGTTATCGGCAAATTCGGCGACCTCGATCTGATCGGCGGCTTCTTCTACAGCAACCATGATCTGCTCTACTCGGTCAATTCCTATTTCTCGATTGGCCCGCTCTCGCTGTATGACAATCGGGCAACGCTGCCCATCGAGCAAGCGCGTCACGCCCAGGCCAACATTACGACGGACTCATACGCATTGTTCGCGCAGGGAACCTATGATCTCTCCGGTGTCGGGCTGGACGGGCTTCGTCTGACCGCTGGTTTCCGATACACTTGGGACAAGCGCGATTATCGCAGCGAAAACTTCTTCACGACCGAGAACGATCAGATGGCCTCTTTTGCGGCGGGCAACATCGCTGCTGCAAACTGCAACGAGCTGAATGGCACCCTGAACGGTGTGACTGGCGTCAACAACGGCTTGCAGTGCCAGATTTCCGGCGAGCGAACCTACAAGGCGCCGACCTGGACCGCGTCGCTCGAGTACGAGGCGGGGAACGATACCTTGCTCTATCTTGCGACACGTCGGGGATTCAAGTCAGGGAGCGCCAATCCGACGACTCGCCTGCTCCAGTTCGCATTCTTCGGACCAGAGAAGATCACGGACTACGAGCTTGGCCTGAAGCACCAGGGCTATCTCGGCGATGTGCCCTTTCGATTCAATCTCGCCGGCTTTCTTGGCGAGTACAAGGACATCCAGACGCAGAATATCATCACGTTCTGCGTGGACACAGCACTATGCGCCGGTGGAGCCACCTTTACCGACCTGATTATCAACAATGTCGGCAAGGCGACCATCAAGGGCTTTGAAATCGACGCGTCTATCAAGCCTGTCGGGGACTTAACGCTGAGCTTGGGCTATTCCTTCCAGGATACAGAATATGGCTCCGGGTCGATCCTGCCGCAGCCAACCAATCCGGCACTGCCGGTGTTCGACCTCAACCCGATCAATTTTGCTGGCGGTAGAAATCTGGAGGGCCTTCCTTTCGCCGGCGTGGCCAAGCACACACTCAACACTTCGCTGGTCTATGAGCCGTCGTGGGTCCCGGAGAGTTTTGCGAAGCCGGTCCTCAGCATCAACTATTCCTATCGCGGGAAAACGCCGGGCAATGCCACACAGGGCATTCACCGAACGGACAGCTTTGGCATGCTCGGCGGTCGACTGGCGCTCAACGAGTTGTTCGGGACGGGTTTCGGTCTTGCGGTGTGGGCGCAGAACCTCACCAACGAGGCGGCCGAGATCTACTGCGCGGACAACCTCAACAGCATCGGCTATGCGACGTGCCGCTATGCCGAGCCGCGCACCTATGGCCTCAGCGCTTCCTTCAGTTGGTGACGGTCTGCGTGCGGCAAGGGTGATGGGACCCCGCCCGGGCATTTCGGGCGGGGTTCTCTATATTTTGAGCCTGCACAGGTGGCGACCCAACAAGTCGATGTTTTGAAACGAAGCGCCATCAGCTGGCGCATGTCGTCCCCGATCTGCAAGCGGCCGTCGATCGCGTCCTCCACGTGGGGGTTGAGGCCTGCCTATTCGCGGCGCGGAAATGGCCCATTTTCCGTGTGGAGGATTGGGACGGATCATGCTTCCTTGCAGATACCGTGGAGTGCGGCCGACCTGCCCCCGAGCCTTCCCCAGGCGGGATCAAAGCCGAGCCGCCTCTTGTGCTGAGCGCGGTCGATCGACGTGACGCTGAAGCGATGCGCCTGATCGAGTCGATCCCACTGAGCAGGCTCGTGGACGTGAACCTCCGTGCCGTCGGCGGAATTTCATGGAGAAAACGCTCGAGCGCCACGGCCAACCCGAGGCGCTCAAAGGCATCGGAAGCGATGACTACCTACCAGTCAACCCGGACCGCTCGATGGGGGCCGGTCACGCAGATGGCGGGGAATTGGGCTGGCGTTTGGTTGAAAACTTCGCTTTTCCGTCGACGGAATGGGCGGCGAAGCTGGCATCGGGTGGGCGGAAAGGATCGACCAACAAATAGCTGGTAACGCAACATAGCGTGTGGGGAGGTCGTGTCTCTCCTCGCTACCAACTCACGCGAGGACCGTTGCTCGCCCCTGTCCACGATCGCGAGCGCTGCGCATTATCCGGTGCCGATCCACCGGACCTGTCAGACGATTTGATAGGGTACGACCTGCCGCCTGTTCGGATCGACCCGGATGGCACTGTCGCTCGGTGGGAATGAGCGCTGGTCACAATCCTCGCGCGAACACAACCGGCAGGAGACGCCGATCTTTGTCACTGCGCGCTTCGATGCGAGATCCATTCCGTCGGCATAAATGAACTCGTGAGCGTGCTCGATCTCGCATCCCAGGGCGACGGCGTATCGCCGCGGCATGCGATCGAAACGGCCCGACGGCTTGACCAGCCCCTTGGCCATAGAAACATAACGCACGCCATCCGGCGTTTCCGCCAGCTGAACCTGAATCCGGTCGGGAATAGCGACTGCTTCATGCACGATCCAGAGCGGGCATGCGCCTCCGAAACGAGCAAATTGCAGTCTCGTGGCCGAGTGCCGCTTGGTGATGTTGCCGGCCATGTCGACGCGGCAGAAGAAGAACGGCACGCCGCGCGCGCGCTCGCGCTGCAAAGTGGAGAGGCGGTGACAGGTCTGCTCGAAACTCGTGCCGTAGGACTGGCTGATCCGGTCAATGTCATGCCGCATGGACCGCGCATCCTCGCGAAACCGATTGTACGGCATCAGAAGGGCCCCGGCCGCATAGTTGCTCAGGCCGACGAAAAGAAGCTGGCGGGCGGCAAGTGTCCGCAGTTGCGCTTGTTCGACCAGGACGTTGATCTGTTCGTCGAAGGCGAGCGCGGCGAGCTGATGAGCCAGTTGAAACCTCCTGGTCTGGGCTGGTTGACCGGAATCCAGCACCAGGAGCCGCGAGCGCGCATCAAACTTCCGCAAGTCGACGCCGGCTTCATAATTCAATGACACGGCGAACCGGTCCTGCAATTGCTGCGCCATCGCCCGCTCGGATGGGGAGGGCTCGTCGCGGCATAGTTCGTAAGCAAGCTCTTCGGCGGAGCGATCGAGCATATCGACGTAGTTGTTCGCCAGATGAAACCAGTCCCGAACCTCTTCCCAAGGCAGCCGGGTCAGACCGAGATTGTCGGCATCGATCGCTTCGTCGATCATCTCGAGCCGCTGCCCCGCTGCCCGGAACGCCTCGTGCAGCAGAACGAACTGGCGGGCCAACTGGGGATGCTGTTCGACGAAACGCGCTAGTTGCTCAGGGGTCACGGTTCCATCCAGAACAGGATCTGCAGTGGCCTCCCGCACGGCGACCGCAAGCTGTTCCAAGTCATCGACACCGAGATCATTCCAGTCGAGCGGAAACAGGAGCGCGAGCCTCTCGATCAAAGCGCCGGTCAGCGGCCTCTCGTCGTTCTCGATCTGGGAGAGATAGGGTGCGCTGATGCCAAGCTGCGCGGCGAGCGCGCGTTGCTGCAATGAGCGATGTTGCCGCAAGCGCTTGATCTCAGCACCGGCGAAGAGTCGTCTTTTCATCGAGCCACGATATCTGCAAATTGAACAATTGCAAATTTGCATGTTAACATTGGACAGTGACGTCCGAGAGCCTACTCTGAGGGTCCCAGACTTGAGGCAAAATGTCGTTCGCGAAGATCCTTCCGAACTCGAATGCCGTGGCGCCGCAGCACAGCTGCGGGTAGCGAGGTGCAGATCGAGGCCCGGGCATTAGCGGCAAGCCGGTCCTATCCGGTCGGACCGACAGAACTTGAAGGGCGCCGATGAGCGAACGGGAATCGATGCCGGTCGACGTGGTGATCGTCGGGGCCGGCCCATCGGGCCTCTCGGCGGCGATCCGGCTCAAGCAGATCGAGCCGTCGCTCGAGGTCGTCGTACTGGAGAAGGGATCGGAAGTTGGGGCGCATATCCTCTCGGGCGCGGTGATCGATCCGAAGGCGCTCGACGAGCTGCTGCCCGATTGGCGCGAAAGCTGCCCGCTCGCCGAAGGGCCCGTGACTGAGAACCTGCACTGGGTGCTGACCCGCCGCGGCAAGTGGACCATGCCGCACTTCATGCTGCCGCCGCTGATGTCGAACGAGGGCTGCTACACCGGTTCGCTCGGCAACGTGTGCCGCTGGCTGGCCGAGCAGGCCGAGGCGCTCGGAGTGCAGGTGTTCCCGGGATTCCCGGCAAGCGAAGTGCTGTTCGACGGTGATGGCCGGGTCATGGGGCTGGCGACGCAGGACATGGGCGTTGCGGCCGACGGCACGCACAAGCCCGACTACCAGCCGGGGATGGAGCTTCACGCGAAGTACACGCTCTTCGCCGAGGGTGCGCGCGGGCACCTGACCAAGCGGATGCGCACGCATTTCGGCCTCGAGGCCGAATGCGAGCCGCAAGTCTACGGCTTGGGAATCAAGGAATTGTGGGACGTAGCTCCCGACAATCATGAGCCCGGCAAGGTGATCCACACCCAGGGCTGGCCGCTTTCAGAGCGCGACACCTGGGGCGGGGGGTTCCTCTACCACCAAGCGAACGGCCAGGTCGCGCTCGGGTTCGTCACCGCGCTCGACTACGCCAACCCGTGGATCAGCCCATTCGAGGAGTTCCAGCGCTGGAAGCAGCATCCGGCGATCCGCGCGGTGCTCGAGGGCGGCCGGCGCGTGGCCTACGGCGCGCGGGCGATCAACGAGGGCGGCTGGCAGAGCGTGCCCCGGCTGGCCTTTCCCGGCGGCGCGCTGATCGGCTGCGCTGCCGGGTTCGTCAACGTTCCGCGCATCAAGGGCACGCATACCGCGATGAAGAGCGGGATGCTCGCCGCCGAATCCGTCGCCGCGGCCCTCGCTGCGGGACGGCAGCACGACGAGCTGGCCGATTACGAGCCTACGCTGCGTTCAAGCTGGATTGCCGACGAGCTCAAGATGGTCCGCAACGCCGAGCCGTTCGTGGCCAAGTTCGGAGGCCTGATCGGCACGATGCTCGCCGGCGCGGACATGTGGCTGCGCACGCTGAAGGTCCGCCTGCCGTTCACGCTGAAGCACCACACCGACGCCGAATCCACGCGCCGCGCCGATCGCTACGCGCCGATCCGCTATCCCAAGCCCGATGGCAGGATCACCTTCGACCGCCTCAGCTCGGTGTTCCTCTCGGGCACCAACCACGCCGAGGATCAGCCCTGCCATCTGGTGCTGAAGGACCCGATGGTGCCCGAACGGGTGAACTGGCCGATCTACGCCGGGCTGGAGGCGCGCTACTGCCCGGCAGGGGTCTATGAATGGGTCTGCATCGAGGAAGGCGCGCCGCATCTGGTCATCAACGCCCAGAACTGCGTCCACTGCAAGACCTGCGACATCAAGGACCCGCCCC
>CBHCZH010000047.1:0-23122 GCA_965977975.1 uncultured bacterium | reverse complement strand
GTCACCGGCCGCAACTGGCGCGGCACCGCGTTCGGCGGGGCCAAGGGCCGCACCGACGTGCCGAAGATCGTCGACATGTACATGACCGGCAAGATCGCGATCGACCCGATGATCACCCACGTGCTCTCTCTCGAGGAGATCAACAAAGGCTTCGACCTGATGCACGCCGGCGAGAGCATCCGCAGCGTCGTGGTTTACTGATTTCAAACCGAGGAGGGAGTTACAAAGTGGCTGATCCGATAATCTCTGGCGATGACGTTTTCTCGCACGCCTGTCTCGGCGCGAGCGATCTCGCCGCTTCGACCAAGTTCTACGACGCTGCGCTTGCCACGCTCGGCATCAACAATCTCGGGCCGTTCGGTGATTCCTGCGTGCTTTACGGCAAATCGAAGCCTGCATTCCTCGTCCTGAAGCCCGGTAATGGGGAAGCGCCGTCGGGCAACGGTGTGACTCTCGGTTTCGTCGCCGCTTCGCCTGCGGATGTCGATGCCTTCCACGCGGCCGGTCTCGCCGCCGGTGGCAGCGATGAAGGCGCGCCCGGGGCGCGCGGTCACTTGCCCGGCGCCTATGCAGCATATTTGCGCGATCCAGCGGGCAACAAGGTCTGTTCCTACACGTTCGTCTGAACGGCAGCATGATGGATCAGGCCAGCTCCAATCGGGGGCACGGCCGCACATATCGGGGTCATACCCACCAGAGTACGGTCACCGGCATGCCGGTGACCTTCTCGGCTTTCGTTCCCGGCCGCGCGCAAAAGGGTGAAATGGCCGTTCGTGGTCCAATATGCGAGGCTGCCGCTGGACGGTCCTACTCCTGCTCAGGCTCAACCCAGAGCGAATTGACCGCCCGTGGACTGAGATATTTGGACCGCGTCCAGCCGCCATCGACGACGATCGACTGGCCGTTGATCATTTCCGAGCCGGGAAGGCACAGGAAAGCAATCATGGCGGCGATGTCCTCCGGCTCGGCCAGGCGGGGATAGGGGGTCGTGTCGACGTTGTTCCGCTTGAAGGCTTCGTCGCCGAACCGATGCCGGACCATGTCCGTCATGGTCACGCCTGGTGCAACGCAATTGCTTCGGATGCCGCGTGGGCCATACTCGCAGGCCATATGCTCGGTCAGGGATTTCAGGCCACCCTTTGCAGCTGAATAGGCGCCCCCCCGTCGCCCACCTATGTGTGCGAACGTCGAGGTCACATTGACGATACTGGCGCCGGCAGTCATGTGACCGATTACTTCGCGGCAAAGCCTGAATGGCGCCCGGAGCATCAGGTCCAGGAAATAATCGAGGGTCTCGTCATCCGTCTCGTCGAGCGGTTTCGGGCTACCGACACCTGCATTGTTGACCAGCGCATGCACCGCTCCGAACCGTTCGAGCGCAGCCTTTACGATCTGCGCGGGAGCATTTCTTGCCGTCACGTCGGCGGCGAGCGTCTCGACTCGGTCTGAGCCCAACTCGCCCACTAGCCGCTTCAGTTTCTGCTCATCCCTGCCAACACCGAGGATCGCATAATCCTGGCCTGCAAGGGCTTTGGCCGTCGCAAGTCCGATGCCGCTCCCTGCGCCTGTTATGACCGCAACTTTCACGCGCCCGATCCTCCACCATTTGTCCGTGGGCGACCGGATTGGTCACCAGGCCACGGCCTAGACCTATTGGGGAGCGGCGCGCCTCATCCGTTTGAACGAGCAGGGAGGGGAAGCGCTTCTTTCTCATGACGGGGGAAGCGCAATGGCGCCGAGGGTGCGCATAGTCGGGATGGACGATGCCGTATCCCTCGAGAGGCGACAGGCTTGCTGAAGGCTTCTGTCATGCACTGACCGCGTCAGGTTGACAGATCAACACGAGTTCCCGCCGGTTCATGGGCAGGCAGGAACCGCCGACCGGGAGACGGATTCGATGACCGAACCACGCAAACAGGTGGCATTTCGCGGTGGCCATATCGCCTATCATGAGATGGGCAAAGGCGAGCCCCTGTTGATGCTCCACGGATCGGGGCCGGGCGTGACGGCATGGCTGAACTTCAGCGGCAACCTCCCTGTGTTTGCCGAGCATTTCCGGTGCATCGCGCCCGATCTTCCCGGTTACGGACGCAGCTCGTCGATCGACGGTGATCCTTTCGGCGGAACGATCGAAGCGGTCGTTCACCTGATGGACGAGCTTGGCATCGAGCGCGCCAATTTCATCGGCAACTCCTTTGGCGGACTGATCTCAGCCCGCCTCGCTGCCGCACATCCGGATCGGGTTAGGCGGCTGGTGACGATCGGCGGTGTCGGCGTGCCGATCTTTAATCCCTTCCCCTACGAGGGCATTCAGCGTCTCGGCGATTTCGTGGCGGAACCCTCGCGCGAACGGATCATGGCCTGGCTTCGCTCGATGGTGTTCGACCAAGCGATGGTGACAGAGGAATTGATCGAACTGCGGATGAAGACCGCGGGCGATCCGAAGGCCCTTGAGACCAACAAGAAAATTTACTCGAAGGAAGGTTTGGCCGGGATTGCCGCCGCCATGAGCGGTCCCGATGCGGTCCAGAACTTCGCCTATCTCCCGAAGATCGAGGCGCCGACCCTGCTCGCGTGGGGTCGGGACGACCGGGTGACGCCGCTCGACGGCGCGCTGGTGCCGCTTCGCCTGATCCCCAACGCCGAGTTGCACGTCTTTCCCAAGTGCGGACACTGGGCGATGATCGAGCAAAAATCGGCATTCGAGGCAGTGGCCAAGGCTTTCCTCACCTGCGAGTGACGCCATGAGACGCGCGGATCCAGTGGTGGCAGCAGCGATGGCCAGACGCCGGGAAAGCGCGAGGCGGGCGCCTCATTCCTTCGACGTCTTGCTCCGCATGGCGGCGAAGGTCGACGGTCAGAATGCCGGCGACCCCGGCTACCGGCTCATGGCGAACGATCCCGATAACAGCCTGGCGTTTCAGGCGGCGCGCGCGCTGATTTTCAAGGGTGCGGAGCAGCCAAGCGGATACACTGAGCCATTGCTCCACGAATATCGCCGGCGAGCCAAAGGCTCCGGATACGGATGCTCGGACATGGACACAAGCAGGCCGCCGGAAAACGTGACCAGACGCCGGGCATTCCGGTGAGGTAACAGGGGAAGATCGCAATGAACCCGGCAGAACAAGGGCAAGCCTTTCGTAATGCCCTCGGCGCATTCGCCACCGGCGTGACGATCGTGACGACGCGCGGCCACGATGGGCAGCCCGTCGGCGTAACCGCCAGCAGCTTCAATTCGGTTTCGCTCGATCCTCCGCTTGTGCTCTGGTCGCTGGCAAAGTCTTCCCGTTCGCATGACGATTTTTGCGAGGGGGATCATTTCGCCATCCATGTCCTTGCCGCGCACCAGGATGAACTGTCGGGCCGCTTCGCAAGAAGCGGACAGGACAAGTTTTCGGGCATCGAATGGCGGGCAGGGGAGGGGGCATCTCCCATTCTGCCTGAATATGCAGCGCTATTCCAATGCCGCACGCGCCACCGCTATGATGGCGGGGACCATGTCATTCTCGTGGGGGAGGTTCTTGCTTTCGAGCGGTCCGATCATCCGCCGCTCCTGTTCCACAGTGGCCGTTATGCGGAGACGCGGGAAAGACCGACAGTGGAGGCGGGGGAGACGGTCGATCTTCAGCAGGGCTCCTTCACCGACGACTTTCTGTTCTACCTTCTTGCGCGTTCCTATTTCCAGGCGACGCGCCAGTCACGGCAACATATCGCGTCGCTCGGCCTCGGTGATCCGGAGTATGCCGTGCTCGGTCGATTGAGCATGGCAGCTCCGCTGCCGGCTCACGATCTTATCGCCCAAATGGAACACACGCCGCTGGGCATCGACGCCCGGTTACTGGATGAGATGGGCGGCAAAGATCTCATCGCCGACGGTCCGCAAGGCCTGCGAATATCGGAAAAGGGCAACCAGGTCTTTCTCGAGGCGCTGTCGGTGTCCAAGGCCGTCGAAGACCGGGTTCTCAACTCGTTCAGCCCGGGTGAACTTGCCGATTTCAAACGTCTGCTACGCAAACTCATCGATGCGAGCGGCCAGGACGTGCCGATCCAGTGGCGGGGCTGACGCGAGGTCGAGATCCGTCTACCCGTCTGACTCGACCAGTCTCGCGCTGATTTCCCATAAGCGCCGCGCGCTCTTGTCATCTTGTGCGGCGAGGGAAGGATCGACACGCTTGCGTTCGAAGAAATAGCCGCCTGACGGAAGTGCCCGCTCGCGGTCGGCGGCAAGCCAGACAATCGTGTCGGCGCCTTGCTCACTCGTGAGAGCCGTTCCGCGCCGCTCTGCTTCCGCATAATATTGCCGGGTATGCTCGTCCGCGCCGTCGGGGAAGCGCGACGCCACCATCCCGGGATGCACGGCGCTTGCCACGATGTTCCGGTTCGCGGCCCGGCTCGCAAGCTCGCGCGTGAACAGGACGTTGGCAAGCTTACTCTGTGCGTAGGCGTCGACCGCACGGAATTCCCGCTCCAGCATGATGTCGTCCCAGCGAATATCCTCGATCATGCTGTGACCGATGGACGAAACCGTGATGACATGAGGAGCCTTGGAGGCGGCTAGCGCCTCGATCAGCAGGTTTGTCAGGTGAAAGGCGGCAATATGATTGACCTGGAACGTCTTCTCCATCCCGTCGGTCGTCTCCTGACGTCCGTCGAGCAACAAGCCGGCATTGTTGACCAGGAGGTCGATCCGGTCGGTAATCGCGGCGATGTCCGCGGCAACGCGGCGAACGTCGCTCAGCGCCGCAAAATCCGCCTGGAGCCATTCCGCTGAATGGCCGGCTTCGGCGAGGCCTGCCTTGCTTTGAGCGATTCGATGGTCGTCCCGTCCAAGAGCGATAACGCGCCACCCTTCCCGTGCGAGCGCCTTGGCAGTCTCGAAACCGATACCTGAACTCGCGCCGGTGATCACCGCGATCCGCTGCGTTGCCGAAGCCATAGCTTATACCCGAATGAAGCGCTCCGCCGCTTCGTAGAGCCGCCGGGCACGAGTTGCCGGAGCGACCTTCCCGAATTGCGATGCGATCGGCACTTCGACGCCGATCACCATGTCCGGCGGGATCAGCGCGAGAAACTCGGAAATCGGGAAAGCGCCTTCGCCGGGCATGCCCCGCTCGATCGCCTCGCCAGCGGGATTTTCGAGCGGCGGGATTGCCGGCCCATCGCAGATCTGGGCCCCGCCGATCAGTTCCGCCGGTATCCCTCGCATTCCATTGAGCCCGCGGCTGGTCCGCATGAGGTGCAGCAGGTCGATCACGATGCGCCCATTCCCGCGTTTCGCTTCGGCGACGAAGCTGGCCGCGTCCGCGATGGTCCGGATCGTATCGCAGCCGATGAAGAACTCCAGATTCACGGTGATGCCGTGTTCAGCGGCCATATCGCACAGGGTGCGAAATTTACCGATCGCGTCGGCGCGGTCGCCATTCTCCCAGACAATTGCGGTGGCGGTTCGGGCGCCGAGCTGCCCCCCGCATTCCAGCCCCGCCGCAAAGCCCGCCGCCTGAGCGTCCGCGGTCAGGTTGAAGCATTCGAGATTGAGCAACTGCAGCCCGGTCTCGGCCATCCTGGCCTTCATCGCCGATAGCGCGTCGGCATCCTTCACAGCCGGATCGGCCGGCAAATCGGGCACCGGCGCGTGGGCGAACATACTGAACCAGCTGAACCCGGCTTCGGCCGCCGTCGTCACCAGCTCGGCAGATCGAACTTCAAGCACCGAAAGCGGCTCCAGCGATAGTGCGCGTTGTGCCACGAAATGTCCCTTCTCCCGGCAGTATCGATGGACGCGGAACTCTCTCCATCGTCTAGTCAGACTAGGACGCGCGCACAGCCTTCGTGCACTGCTTCGTGGGCAGGCGGAAGGGTGGCATGACCGGATTGGATGAGGCGGCCGCGATCACCAGCTTGGTGGACAAGGAAGCGATCGCGAACCTCAAGGCCCGATATTTCCGATGCATGGATTGCCGGGACTGGAGCGGGATGGAATCTGTTTTCGTGCGCGATGCCGTCATGGACATGCGCTCCGAAATGTCTGGGCTGGCGGGCATGGGGATGCCGGTTGATCCGACGGGCGGGTTGATCGAGGGACGAAGTCGCATCATCCAATCCATGTCGGCCGCGCTGGTCGGAACCAGGACAGTTCACCACGGCCACATGGGGGAGATCGAGCTCTTGTCGCCGGTGACGGCGGAGGGGGTCTGGGCGATGGAGGATGTTGTCCAGGCGCCCTCTGAATGGGGAGGTTTCAGGCTTCACGGCTCCGGTCACTACCATGAGCATTATGCGAAGGATGACGATGGCCGTTGGCGCATATCCCATCTGCGACTGAGGCGGCTGTCGCTGTCGATCGATCGTAGATGACCAGGACGCGTGGACGATGCCGGGAGGCGAGGCGGGCGCAGATGGCGATCCCGGCCTTCAGTGCCATCGCGTTGAAGATGCGAGCTTTCTCTTGCTGCTCACGGTGTCTTGATGGCCGCTGACCAGATTCAAAGACGCGAAATCGATGGCTATTCGATTCGCCATGACGCGGCAGTCGAGCGCATGGCTCGCGAAGGAGGGTGGTGGCTGGACACCACCATTGCCGACGCCGCGGCGCGCCTGGCCTCGGCAGAGCCTGACCGGGTTCTCGTGGTCGATGGCGAGCTTCGGCTGACTGCGTTGCGCCTCCACGACGATGCAGCCCGCCTCGCCGATGCCCTCCGTGCGCGCGGGATCGGGCGAGGCGATGTCGTATCGTTCATGCTGCCCAATTGGCACGAGGCCTGTGTGATCTACCTGGCGACCGCGATGCTGGGCGCCGTAAGCCACCCGCTGGTGACTAATTTCCGCCAGTCAGAACTGGAGTTCATGCTGGCCGATTGCCGCAGCAAGGCGATTTTCATCCCTTCCGATTTTCGCCAATGCGATTACCGGGAGCTCTTGGCGGGTGTGTGCCGCGCGCTGAAAGAGCCGCCGCTGGTCTCGGTTGTCCGCGGAGAGGCGGGTGATTTCCCGAGCTACGATGAATTCGTTGCCGGCGGACAAGCGGACGCGCGCTTCGAACCCGTCGATCCCGGCGCCGTTCGCATGATTCTCTATACGTCGGGTACGACAGGCAAGCCCAAGGGTGTCCTCCATACCCACAACAGCATCAACGCCGATATCGTGCAGCTACACCGTTACTGGAACCGCGGCGAGTTCGCGAAATATCTGGTGGCCTCGCCGATCAGCCATATCGGCGGCTCGCTTTACACGTTCGAAATGCCGCTCCTTTTCGGGACTTGCGCTGTTCTGATGGAGCGGTGGGACGGCGGCGAAGGGGTTCGGCTTATCGAGGCGGAGCAATGCACGCATATGGCTGGGGCCACACCCTTTCTCGAGCATCTGCTTGCCGCGGCGAAGGCTGCCGGTACCCGCCTGCCGAGCCTCCGGATATTCATCTGCGGCGGGGCGTCGGTGCCGCCCTCGCTGATCCGTGAGGCGAACGCCCACTTCGAAAACGCCGTCGCAACTCGGGTCTACGGATCGACTGAGGTGCCTACGATCACGGTCGGTTCGGTCGAGGTGGGCGACCTCGAACATGCGGCCGAAACGGATGGACGCATCGGTGCGGGCGAAATGCGCGTCTCGCCGTTCGGCGGTGGGGCCGATGGCGAGTTGCTGGCGCGGGGACCGCAGATGCTTGTCGGCTACCTGGACCGGCGGGACGAAGAGGGCGCGTTCGATGAGGACGGCTTCTTTCGTATGGGCGACCTGGGGCAGATCGTCGACGATGGCTACGTGGTCGTCACAGGGCGACTGAAGGACATCATCATTCGCAATGGAGAGAATATCAGTCCTAAGGAAGTCGAGGACATCCTGATCGCGCATCCCTCGGTTGCGGAGATCGCCATCGTCGGTCTTCCCCACGAAAGAACCGGCGAAATAGCCTGTGCCTTTGTCGTGCCGGTTCCGGGCGAGCGGCTTGCGCTTCCGGACCTGATCGAGCTCCTGGCGGAGCGCGGAACCGCCCGGTTCAAATATCCCGAGCGCCTCGAGCTGTGTGAGGAGTTGCCTCGTAATGCCGCCGGCAAGGTTCTGAAACACAGATTGCGCGATGCCTTGGTGGCGCGTCAGGAAACGCCATGAAGCGCTACGAAATCGCCGTCATCGCGGGAGACGGGATTGGCAAGGAAGTGATGCCGGAGGGCATTCGCGTTCTTGACGCTGCGGCCGCCTGCTTTGGTTTCGCATTGGACTGGCGCCGGTTTGACTGGAGCTGCGAAACCTATGCCGCCACCGGGGCGATGATGCCGCAGGACGGCATCGACCGGCTGTCGCAGCACGATGCGATCTATCTCGGAGCGGTCGGATATCCGGGGGTCCCGGACCATGTATCGCTCTGGGGTTTGCTGATCCCCGTTCGCCGTGAGTTCGATCAATATGTGAACTTACGGCCTGTTCGCCTGCTGCCCGGGGTGCCCAGCCCCCTCAAGGACAAAAAGCCCGGCGACATCGATTTCTGGGTCGTTCGCGAAAACACCGAAGGCGAATATTCGCGGCTGGGCGGCCGGTCAGGTACCGGCGACGATGAATGCGCGATGCAGACGGCATTGTTCACGCGGCGCGGCACGGATCGCATCATCCGCTATGCATTCGAACTGGCGCTCGCCCTGGGACGACAGCATGTCTCGTCGGCCACGAAATCGAACGGACTCTATTACTCGATGCCGTTCTGGGACGAGCGTTTTGAAGCGATCGCCCGCGAATATCCCGATGTCAGGACGGACAGCCATCATATCGACATCCTGGCAGCGCGGTTCGTGATGAAGCCGGAGCAGTTCGACGTCGTCGTCGGGTCCAACCTTTTTGGGGACATACTCTCCGATCTCGGGCCGGGATGCACAGGCACGATCGCGGTCGCACCGTCCGCGAACATTAACCCCGAACGCCGTTTTCCCTCGATGTTCGAACCTGTCCATGGTTCTGCCCCTGACATCTTTGGAAAGGGGATCGCCAATCCGGTCGGCCAGATCTGGGCCGGGTCGATGATGCTCGACCATCTCGGGGAACCGGAAGCGGCGGCTGCGGTCCTTGAGGCGGTCGAGGCGGTGCTTGCCGATGGGGCCGTGTTCACGCCTGATCTGGGTGGGACGGCAACGACCAGGCAGCTCGGTCAAGCAATCGCGGACCGGCTTGCCGACTGAAACAGGAAAGCGATCATGTCTCGTCCGAACGGGTGATGGTCTCGGGACCAACTGTTCATAGCGTCCGACCATGGTTTTGAGCCGGGAGTCGAGGATATGACGGTTGCAGTGACACGAGACCGGGCTGAAGCAGCCGGCATCCCCTCTCGTGACGAGTTGGTGGCTCGCACTCGCCAGCTGATACCGCTCCTCCGCGAGCGCGCTCAAGAAGATGAGGCGAACCGCACGGTGAACCCCGATACGGTGCGCCGGATGAAGGAAGCCGGTCTCTTCCGCGTTTATCAGCCGAAGAAGTATGGTGGTTACGAGATGGGCCAACGCGCCTTTGCCGAAGTGCAGATGGCACTCGCGGAAGGCGACATGTCCGTCGCGTGGATCTTCGGGGTCATCGGGCTGCATGCGCTGCATGTCGGCCTGATGGATGAACGCGCCGCCCAGGATATCTGGGGCGAGGATGACTCCGTGCTGATCGCCTCGCCCTATATGCCTGGCGGCAAGGCCGTGCCGGTCGAGGGCGGCTATGAATTCTCGGGCCGCTGGTCCTACTCGAGCGGGTGCGATCACTGCGATTGGACATTCCTGGGCGGCTTCGTGAACGGCGATCCGACCGACTATCGCTCGTTCCTGCTGCCGCGCGCGGATGCAAAGATCGTCGACAATTGGCAGACGACTGGCCTCGCCGCGACGGGAAGCCACGACATCGTGGTCGAGAAAGCCTTCGTTCCGGAATATCGGACGCACAAGATGAGCGACGGCTTCACCGGCCGAAATCCGAGCCGGGCCTGGAACGATGTTCCGCTCTATCGCATGCCGTTCATGCTCGTTTTCCTGCGCGGCATTACCAGCTCCCAAATCGGCGCGCTCACGCACATGACAGATCTGTTCACCGACTATGCGAAGAGCAAGATGTTCATGGGCTCGAGCGTTGCGAAGAATCCGGATGCACAGCTTGCCGTGGCGCAGGCGCGCGCCGGCATCGCCGACCTCAAGAGCGCCATGTTCGCCAACTTCGCGGTGATGGAAGAATATGCCGAACGCGACGAAATGCCTCCGATCGATCTGCGCCACTTGTTCCGTTACCAGAGCGCGGAAACCGCAGAGCGCTGTGTCAAGCTGGCCGAGGGCCTGCTCACGATCGCGGGTGGCGGCGGCGTCTATAATCAGACGGGTATGGGTCGCATTTTCCGCAATATGCTCACCGGACGCCAGCACATCGCGGCTGGCCACCGGAACTACGGCCGCATCTTCGGCGACCAGTTGATGGGTGGAGAGCCGCAGGACATCTTGCTCTGATCTGCCAATTATCCAGCCGCCGATCGGACGACAACTTCCGTTGGAGCAAATGAATGGCCGATAAGACCGAGCCCGTTCGCAGGATGATCGAGGCCTGGGACAAGCGCGATATCGATCTGATGATGGATCAGTTCGCCGACGGCGCGATCTTCGACAATGTCCCGATGGATCGGATCCAGGGCAAAGAGGCCATCAGGGCGGCGAATGCCGCCTTCATGGATATGATAGAAGCCGCGCCGTGGAAGGTTCGCAACATCTTCGAGGCCCCGAATGGAACAGTGCTCACCGAGCGCGACGATATCTTCGTTCTCAAGGATGGTCGAACGGTGAATTGCCCGGTCATGGGTGCGTTCGAGATCAATGAGGACAACAAGATCACGCATTGGCGCGACTATTTCGACCTCGGCGACTGGAATCGGCAGCTGGGGATGGATCCGGATTTGGGGCGTCGGAGTAATCCGGCGCCCTAGTCCGCAGCAGACGTCAAGATCGGGAGCGAGGCAGGCAATGCCGACTGTAGCCGTGCTGGGCACCAATATCGGATGCACTCTGCATATCCGGGCGCTGCGCGCCGCTGGGTTCGACGTCACCGCGCTCGTTGGACGGGATTCGGAAAAGACCCGGGCCCGTGCCGATCATTTCGGCATCCCCCTTGCTCTGACTTCCGCACAGGCGGCGATCGATCGCGATATCGATGCGGTGGTCGTCGCCACGCCTCCGGAAACGCACCATGCGCTGGTGATGTCCGCCATTGCCGCGGGCAAGCATATATTGTGCGAGAAGCCGTTCTCGCTGGACGTGGGGCAAGCGCGCGAAATGCGCGATGCGGCGCGCGAGGCCGATATTGCCAATTTCGTCACCCACGAGTTCCGCTGGTATGCGCAAAATGCCCTTGCGCGCCATGCCGTGCAAAACGGCGTGATCGGCGAACCGATCCAGATGACCGCGCTGTTCGATCACAACCTTTGCGCGCAGCCTGCGCTTGACGTGCCCCGCTGGTGGCTGAGGCAAGATCAGGGCGGCGGGTGGCTGCGGAACTACAACGCCCATGGCATCGATCTCATCCGCTACATGCTTGGGGATTTCGCAGCGGTCTGCGGCACGGTGCATCCCGGAGCGGACAAGGGCATGACGTCGGATGACAGCTACGCAGCCGCGTTTGTGCTGAAAAGCGGTGTCCAGGGCGTGATGGCCGGCTCCTGCCGCGCATTCGACTTTTTCGCGTCGAGCCGCATCACCGGAAGCGAAGGGACGATGAGTATCGGTATGTCCGATCTCACCGTGGTCGATGGCAGGGGCAAGTCGCAGATCGACGTTCCGCCGGCGATCGCCGAGAGTCTGCGCGGCGGGGGTCCGCAAGTCGGTGCTCCTGCCGAAGCGCTGCCGCAGATGGAAGAAACCACTTACGTTCAGACGCATAGTTCGGATCACGGTTTTGCCGAGATGGTCGGCCTCTGTTCGGCGTTCGCGTCGAAGATTGCCGACCGGAGCTATACCAATGCTGCGATCGCAGATTTTGACGACGGCTTTGCCCATGTCCAGGTAATCGATGCCGTCGAGCGCTCGAGGCGGGGCGGCGGCTGGCTTGAGCTCGAAGGACGCTGATCCCGATGCTCAAGGACATGTTCGTCGCCGGCGCCGAACAGCGCGAAACGCCCTTGCGGGAGAAGATCGAGGCCACGGTCAGAGCCTATCTCGCCAGCTACGAAGCGGGCGATATCGAGGGCAGGCTGCAGCTGTTCGCGCCCGATGCGAGCTTCGAGGATCCGGTTGGTACGCCGGCAATGGTCGGACATGCCGCCTTGCGGGAATTCTTCGCGCAGGTCGGTGGGTTACCCACGAAAGGGAAACTGCGTCACCTCTCGGTCAATGGCCATGAGGCGGCGATGCTGTTCGATATTACCATTTTCGGAGAAGGGTACGACAAGGCCACGGTCACCGTCGCCGAAACGATGGTGATGGACGACGAAGGTCGTTTCAAATCCCTGCGCGCATTCTGGGATCGCAACTCGATCAGCTGACCGCGATCCCCGGCGGCAAGCCTTTGACGCTGATCCGGTAGTTGAGCCGCGCTTCCTCGGGCGCGTCGGAATAGGCGATCGGCGTGGCCCGATGCATGACCGAGAAGTTATCCCACAGCAGGATTTCTCCCGGCATCAGTTTGTGGGATTGCACAAAGCGGTCTTGCGTTACGTGTTGCTTGAGATCGGCGATCAAGGCTTGACCGTCTCTTGCGGGCATCCCCACGATTGCAAAGGCCGAGCCCCCGAGGCCGTAGAGTCCCTTCCGCCCGGTCACGGGATGACGGCGAACCAGCGGTTGCGCGATTGGAGGCGGTACCGCGACGCCCTCGGTCAATTCCGGCGGCAGATCTTCGGGACGTACTATCGTCTCGCCCGGAGCCGGCTTGTTGGCGCTCACGGCATGAAGAACCGCAAGCGTTTCCAGCCTGGCGCGCTGTTCCGCGGGCAGCGCTTCAAAGGCGGCGATCGTATCGGCAAACAGCGTCTCGCCCCCCGTCTCGGGAGCTTTCAGGCCGAGCAGCATGGTCACGCTTGACGGCTCTTCCTCATAGGAGCTGTCGCAGTGCCAATGCGAGGCAGCATTCCGTACCGGCGGCGGCACTTTCGCGGAATTGGACTGGACAATGATTTCGGGGTGGTCGGGATGCCTGTTGCGCGCTGCGATCAAGAGGACGGGCCGTCCCCACATCCGGCCGAAAGCGACATAATCCGCCGGGCTGAGCTGTTGATCTCCGAGCGAAACGATGCGCTGCTCGAACAGGTGCCCGGCAAGTTCGCGCACGACACTCTCGTCGGCATTCGACAGGTCGGCGCCGGTGACCCTCACGCCATAGGGACCGGGGAGTGCTTCAACTTTCATGCGACCGTCCGATCTCTAATTTTCAGGGAGCCCGGCCCTGCGCGCGTTCCGCGAACGAGGCGTCCGGGCAAGGCGCCCGTCGGTTCTCCATTGCGATAGCTGACCTCGCCGGAGACGATCGTCGCGACGAACCCATCGGCTTCCTGGTGAAGCCGCTTGCCGCCGGCCGGAAGGTCGCGCTCCACATGCGGTCGGTGGAGCTTCAGCCGATCGAGATCGATCAGATTGAGATCGGCCTTGTAGCCGGCGGCGATGATTCCGCGGTCGTTGAGGCCGACCGAAGCTGCCGGCTGGCTCGTCAGGGCCTTGACGACGCGCGCGACATCGAGACCCTGCTTCCCGAGCCGGTTCGTCAGCATGTAGGTCGGGTAGGCGGCGTCGCAGATCATCCCGTAGTGAGCGCCGCCGTCACCCAGCGCGACGATCATATTGTCTTCGCCGATCAGGTCGGCGGTCATTTGCAGGATCTCTGGAACCTGACTGCCATAGGCGCAGAGAATGGCGCTCCCTTCGTCCGCGATCAGCGCATCGTAAACTACCTCCCCGAGAGGCCTACCGATGCGTTCGGCCTCGGCCTGCAGGCTGTCGCCGGGCGCGAAATCGTAGTTGGCCGGCTCGTCCAACCGGTAGAGATGCAAGGGAGCCTTCAGCAAACCGACGAAGGCCGGATTGGGATCTTCGGGTTCCTCGGAGATGATCCGGGCCCGCAGGCCGGGATCGCGCATTGCCCGGACCTTTTCGTCCAGCGGCAAGTCGGCAAGCGCGCGATAGCTGGGATTGAGCGAGAAAGGGTGAAAGCTCAGGTCCAGCCCAAACAGCACGCCCATCGGCCGTGGCAGGAACTGCCCGTTGATTTCCAGGCCTCTTGTTCGGGCCTGGCGGAGCGCCTCGACGTAGATGCTCCAGTTGGCGGGCTGGGATGGCATCGGAATGAGGCTGAAATTGAGCGGTCTGCCGCAATCCTGTGCGACCGCTTCGAAGAGCTGCATTTCCTCGCCGGCTTCGCCATCGATGTTAGGGATGCACTGGAACACGCCGTCATCCGCGTCCCTCAGCCCGGCACCCAGCGCCTGCAACTCGGCGAGTTCGGATTTAATGCTAGGCGCGAGGTTGCCGGAACGGAAGCGGTGGAACAGGTTGCGCGAGGTGGAGACGCCGATAGCGCCCGCCTCGATCGCCTCGGCGACCAAGCGGCGCATTTGTGCCAGGTCCTCGCCGGTCGGCGGTTCGAGATTGGCGCCTCGCTCGCCCATGACGAAGACGCGCAGCGGGCTGTGAGGGATCTGCGCCGCGAAATCGACATCCGCTTTCCGCTCCTCGAGCGCATCGAGATAATCGGGAAAGCTGGTCCAGTTGAAGGGGACGCCTTCGGCCATCACCGCGTGGGGAATATCCTCGACGCCTTCCATGAGCCGGATCATCAGTTCCTCGTCGCCGTCGCGACAGGGAGCGAAGCCGACCCCGCAATTGCCCATTACCACGGTCGTCACGCCGTGGTTGGAGGAGGGACGAAGCCGATTCTCCCAGGTTATCTGGCCGTCATAATGGGTATGGACGTCGACGAACCCCGGCGTGACCAAGAGGCCCGCAGCATCGAACTCTTCCGACTCGCCGCCCTCGGAATGCCCGACGGCAGCGATCACCCCGTCCTTTATCGCGATATCCGCGACAAACCCTGGAGAGCCGGTGCCGTCGACAACGGTGCCACCGCGGATCACGAGATCATAGTGCTGGGTCATCGGCCACCTGCTCGTCACTGTCACAAACTCGACGACCCCATTCTAGCGGCTCGTACCCGAGGCCTCCTTGTCCGACCGGACGATGGATCGCGTGTTTCGATCGGGCAAAAGGGAATGACCGAACTTTCGGCCCGGGATAAGGACCGCGCGCGTGAAGATTGCTGAACTGGGATATCTGCTCGTCGGAGCGCCGGCGGTGGACGAATGGCGCAACTTTGCCGAAAAAGTCCTCGGCGCGATGGCTGTCAGCGGACCGGGAGGAACGCTTTACATCAAGATCGATCCACGGATGTTCCGTATCGCGATCGTGCCCGGCCATGAGAACGGGCTGATGGTGAGCGGATGGCTGGTCGCATCCGAAGCCGATTTCGTCGCCGCGCGCGATGAATTGCAGGCCGATGGCGTCGCCGTCGCAGCCGGAGACGATGCGGGCAGGGATCTGCGCAAGGTGCAGGACTATTTCGGTTTTACCGATCCAGCAGGGCACCGCCACGAATTGGCCTGGGGTCCGATTTCCGACTTCCAGCCCTTCACCTCGCCGGCCGATGTGAGCGGGTTTGTGACCGAGGGAATCGGGCTTGGGCACGTCGTGCTCGCCGCCCCTGACAATTTCGATGAAGAAGTGGATTTCTGGCGGAAGCCCGGCCGCTTCGGCCTGTCGGACATCTTGCGTATTCCCGGACCCGGACCGGGCGGGATGGCGCGCGTTCATTTTCTCCACTGCAATTCCCGCCAGCACAGTCTTGCCCTTGGGGAATTGCCTATTCCGGGCGGGTGCATCCATATCATGCTCGAAGTCGAGACGATCGACGATGTCGGCCGCGCGCTTGACCGGGCAAAGGCGCACGGGGTGATGCTTACCGCGACGCTCGGTCGGCATGTGAACGATGACATGGTCTCATTCTATATGCTGACGCCGGGCGCCTTCAGCCTCGAATATGGTGTTGGCGGGAAGATCATGGACTGGTCCGAGCACGTCGTGTTCGAAACGACGCGCGGGAGCCATTGGGGGCATGAGTTTGCCATGGCCAAGGACTGAACACCGCCGGGCGCATGCCGCTCCTCATTCGGGACTGACACGTGCTTCCCATTCAAAACGGCGCAGCGTTCGTCCTAGGGGGAACCGGAGGACTCGGCCGTGCCATTTGCACGGCCTTCGCCGAAGCCGGGGTTCCGGTAGCTTTCACCTTCAGAAGCCGCGAGGAAGAAGCCCTAGCCCTTTGTGCCGAGCTTGGCCGAATAGGAAGCGGGGCCAAGGCCTGGCAACTCGACGGCGTCGATCGCAAGCAAGTCGAACGGGTTCTGGCGGAAGCCGAGGCGGCGCTGGGACCGATCAGCAGCGTCATCTATGCCGGAGGCCCACCCTTCAAACCTGAATTCTTCAGTCGGATCTCGGAAGGGGTTTGGCAGGACTGGCTCCAGGGCGATGTGCTGGCTGCGGTCAATCTCGCTCAGAGCGCGCTCCCGTATCTTCGCCGGACCAAGGGAGCCATGGTTATGATCAGTTCCTACCAAGGCAACATGATAGAGGTGCGGGGCGGTGTCTCGGCCATCTCGAAGGCAGCGATCGATCGTATGGTCGCCGTCATTGCCAAGGAGGAAGGCCGATATGGTGTCCGCGCCAATGCGCTTCGTTGCGGATGGATCGAAAGTCCGACCAACGACAGGCTCCTTGAGCAGATGCCGGAACTTGCCGATAGCAAGTGCAGGTCCATCCCGCTCGGGCGGCTCGGACTGCCACGAGAAATCGCTGACGCCGTCGTCTTCCTTGCGTCCCCAGCTGCCGGTTTCATAACCGGCAATACCATTACGGCCGACGGCGGGGAGTCACTCTAGCCGGTCTGCTAGCGCTCTCGCCAGCGTGGCGGACGTTTGTCGGCGAACGCACGCGGGCCTTCGATCCAGTCATCGGACCTCCGCAATTCGCGCACTGCAGGTAGGTCCCATTGCCTGCGGTTCGCTTCGGGGAGCGGTTCGCTCGCGCAATCGAGCGCGACGCGCTTCGAGGCGCGGACGGCCAAAGGGCTCGCCTCGACGATGGCCTCGGCCCAGCGCAAGGCGGCCGCCTGGAGATCCTCATCGGGCACGACTTCGGTGACAAAGCCGATTTCATGCCCACGTTCGGCCGTGACGGGCTGGCCGGTCAGAATCATGGCCATGGCCTGTTGATGCGGCACCTGCCGCGACAACCGAAGGATGCCGCCGCCCAGTGCTGCCAGGCCGACACGCACTTCGGGCAGGGCGAACGTGGCGCGCTGCGCGGCAATCACGATGTCGCACGCCAGGACCATCTCGAAACCGCCGCCATAGGCCACTCCATTGACCGCGGCGATCAGCGGCTTGGCGAGATCGAAGCGTGAAGTCAGGCCGCCGAAGCCCCCTGGAAGCAACCCGTCGCTGCCATCGGGAGCCGGGGTCTTGAGATCGTGGCCGGCACAAAATGCGCCGTCTCCGGCACCGGTGATGATAGCGACCCATTGGGTATCGTCCTCGGCAAATCCATCGAGTGCCGCGGACAGCGCTTCCTGCGAGGCCCTGTCCAGAGCGTTGCGCCGTTCCTCGCGCCCGATCGTTATCCGCGTGACCCGGCCAAGGCGCTCGATCGCGATAGGGGCGTTCTCCATATGCGCCTCAAACAAGGATATCGTCGGACTTTCCGGTCAGTATCAGGTCACCGAAGATTCGGCTGTAATTGCGCGCATTGGCGGCCGCATGCTGGCGCCCGGTGAGCATGTTCCGGTAGACCCGGCCCATCAGTGATCGGTTGTAGACGCCCGCTCCGCCAGACAAGGTCAGGAGCGGTTCAGCGAGCTTTACGCAACGATCCGCGACAGAGGCGCTTTGCAAGCGCATAAGATGGCGCATCTCGTATGGCGGCATGGCGTCCCTTTCAGCATAGTCCGCCATGATCTCGAAGTTTGCGAACATCACCTTCTTCATTTCGTCGACGCCCGTGACCGCCTGCGCCAGGGCAAGGCCGGCATCGGGATCGGCGGCAAGCGCAGGCTTCTGCTTCGCGTAGGCCTCGAACAGATCGATCATCTGCTGCAGGGCTCCGATCTGACTGTTGGTGATGGCGCGAAAGAAAACGAGTTGCTGCGGCATCCGATAGAGGATGCCGCCATTCACCACACGGCCCGGGTTTTGACCCGTGAACCCGTCCATGAAGCGGTGCGACCGATACTCGGGAACGAACGCGTCGTCCACGATCACGTCCTGACTGCCCGTGGCGGACAGGCCGGTGGTGTACCAGGTGTCGATGATACGCGCATCTTCGCGGGGCAGAAGGAAAGACCGGAACTGCGTCGGATCTCCATCGACGAACCCGCCGAGGAAGGTCCAGTCGCAGTGGTCGCATCCCGTCGAATAGGGCCACCGGCCACTGAACTTGTACCCGCCATCGACCGATACGACCTTGCCCATCGGCATATAGGGTGAGGAGACGATCGCGCTGCTGTCCTCGCCCCAGACGTCTTGCGCCGCTCGATCGTCCATCAGGCAGACGTGCAAGGTATGGACTCCCACGATCCCGTAAACCCAGCCGACCGACATATCGCCTTCGGCGAGCGTCATTTGCACTTCGGCAAAAGTCTTCTGACCCGATTCATAGCCAGCCCACCGCCGGGACTGCAGGACGCGAAACAGGCCCGCCTCCTTCATCCTGGCGATGGTGTCGGGATCGACGCTGCGACGTGCTTCATCGGCGTCCGCCCGTTCCCGCAGCAGGGGCACCATCTCGCGCGCGCGCCCGACGAGTTCCTCGTGGGAGGGCGGTGTATTCGCCTGCGGGCCGTTCTCGCAAACAGCGGTTTGTGTCGACATGGGTTTCTCCCGATCGTTATCGGGAGATCAATGCCGACCGGGCTGCTTCAGAACATCGTCAAGATGGATTAGTCCCGACGCCTAAGATAGAGTTGCTTGGAACATAGGGGAGAGGGGTAGACAGGTGGTCGCGCCGCCCATCGCCGATTCGGTCCTTCAGATTTATCGCTGCGTAACGCCGTCGACACCTTGGGACGTGGCGCTCGACAGCGTGCATCGCGAGTTCGGCGCGAGGGACGCTGTCTTACGGATCGCATCTCGCGGTGCGGGCGCGAAACACTCCATGTTCGCGGCGGGATCGACAAGCACCCCGGAAACGATCGCCATGTGGGAAAAGGTAAGCCCGTCCGACCTGGTGCTGGCCGGAGGCCTGTCGGTCGACGAGGGCCGGATCATCGTCTGGCGCGACGTCAGCATCCCGGTGGCGGACATGCTCGAAGCGCTTGCTATCGGTTCGACGATGATGGTCTGCGTCGATACGGTAGACGGTGCCGAATGCGTGCTACACTGCAACCGCAGTTTGTCGCAGCCGCCCTTCACCAAGACCGAGCTCGAGCGCCTGCGCCGGCTTGCCCCGTATTTCCGCAATGCGATGAGCATCCGGCGGGAGCTGGCGGAAAGCGAGATGGCCCGGCAGGCTCATGCGGCTGCGCTCAATCGTCTCGGCATTGCCACTCTTCTTGTGAATTCCGCTCGCCAATGCACCGCGCTGAACGACGCAGCCAAAGGCTTGCTCGCGCGCGGTGGACTGCAGCTCGGGACATGGGGCCGCCTTCGCGCTGCCGATGAGGGGGCGGACAGGCTGTTGCAGCGCACACTGAGCGAAGCGATCGCTTCGAACTCGCTTTATGCTCGCTCGCTCCTTCTCGATTCCGGCGGGGCGGAAGACGGTCGGCGCACCGATCACCTGCATGTCGCAGTCTGTTCGTGGTCGGCCGCAGCGAACGTGTTTGAAAAGCCGGATCAGTGCGCGCTAGTTTATGTCAGGGATGGATCGGGAATTTCACCCGTTGATGAGAAGCCCTTGCGAGAGTTGTTCGGCTTCACGCCCGCGGAAGCGCGCGTCGCCATCCTGCTGATGCGCTTTGCAAGCGTGCGAGATGTGGCCGCTGAGCTCGGCGTTGCAGAACCAACAGTGCGGGCCCACATGCGCGCCATCTATGGAAAAGCAGACGTGGGCAACCGTTCCGAATTGGCGAGCCTCATCCACAACAGTCTGGTCGCCCTGACCCGCACGGACGAAACGGGCCGGCTATTGGCCTGACGGAGTGAGGAAGGCAGCGATAAGGGTACGGCCTTCCACGCATATCCTTCAGTTGAACCGGTATGTGAGGCTGATGCCGTAGGTTCGCGGTTCGCCGTAAAGCAGGGTCGTGAAACCCAACGCGTAGAAGTAGTTGCCTGCGCCGATCACATAGCCCTTGTCGGTCGCATTGTTCACGAAGACCGACAAGTCAAAGTTGCTGCCGAGCACGCGGTCCCATCCTGCGTTGAGATTGAGGAGCGTATGGCCCGGGATGACGACGTCGGGATCGATGGCGTCGAGATTGAGATAGTTGCTCTGATAGGCATAAGAGCCGCCGAAGTGGAGGGCGCCGACATCGTTGCCCAGCTCGGACCGGAAATCAGCGGTTACGCTGAGTTTGTGCTTCGGCGTGTAGGGCAGGGGGAAGCCGCTGAAGTCGCCTTGCAAGGTATTGAAGTCGCCATATTCTGAATCGAGGTAGGAATATGTGGCGCCCAGTGAGAGGCCGAAAGGAAAGCTGGCGGCGGCCTGGAGTTCCAGCCCCTTGATCGTCGCTTCGGTGGCGTTGACGACATATACCGAGACGTTGCCACCGAAGTCTTTGAGCAACGGGCGCTGGATGTTTGTGTATTTGTCGCGGAAGGCGGCGGCGCTGAACCTCAATCTGGTGCCGTCGGTCAGGGCAAAGCTGCTTTTGAAGCCGGCCTCTATGTCTTTGACGCGCTCCGGTTCGAAGGAGGAGAATTCGGGGACGGGCGGCGCACCAAGATTGAAACCGCCGCTCTTGAAGCCGCTGCGTGCCGTTGCATAGACCATTACCGCCGGGCTGATCTGGTATTCGGCCGCGGCAGTGTAGGTCCCGGCCGAGAAACTGCCCGCATAGTCCACGCGGCAGTTGGGAAAGACATCCGCGGTCAGCGCGCAGGGGCCACCGTCTTCCGGTCTCGGGCCCAACGGAATGTAGATGTTCGAATAGTCGCGTCGCTTGTCACGGGTGTAACGATAACCGCCGCTCAAGCGGAGACCCTCGAGCGTCGGCGCGAGGGACCCGACATCGAGTGTCGCCTGCGCATAACCGGCGATCGAGCGCAGCTTGTCGCCGCGATCCTCGCGGGTCGGTGGACCTGCGAAGAATTGCTGGCGCGCAATCGTGTGACTGGGATCGTTGAATTGGTAGTAGGCGCCGATCGTCAGGTCGAGCGCCTTGTCGGCGAGCGAACCGTTTAATTGCAGCTCCTCGCTATACTGGTCGATAGCCGGCTGGTTGTTCGGCTGGACACCGCCCCATCCGGGCGCGGCGACGTAGTCGAGCACGGGCAGCGAGCTTCCATCCACGTCGTGCCGCCGATTGGAGCGCCACGAGGTGAAGCTGGCGATGTTCTTGAGCCGGAAATCCGGCCCCAGGTCGATTGTCGTGATGTTGACCAACTGCAACAGGCGCTGCTTCTCGATCGAATCGGCGCTGAGCGCGGTGCGGCGGATGCCCCAGGCCGCCTGTTGGTCAGCTATGCCGGCGAGGCCGGGGAATACCGCGGCTGCGGGGCTGGCTGGGTTGACCTTGCTCAGCTTGATGCCGCTGCCGTTGCTTTCAAAATCGCTGTAATTGAAGATGGCATGGTTCTCGACCCCCTGTGCCGGGCGGATGAGAAGCGAAATGCGGGCTACCAGCGAATTGACGTCGTCATAATCGGTGCCCTTGGCAACGTCGCGGGTGAATCCCTCGCGCGTGCGGTGTTGGAAGCCGACACGAAGCAGCACCTTTTCGTCGACGATGGGGAGATTGCCGACGAACTCCTTCTCGAAATTGTCGAGGTTGCCATAGCCCAACCGGATATACCCGTCGGGACGGTTCACGGGCTTGGCGGGGCTGAACAGGATCGCGCCGCCTACCGAATTTCGGCCGAACAGAGTGCCTTGCGGGCCATTGAGAACTTGCACGTTTTCCAGGTCGAACAGCGAGCCGTAACCGTTCCCACCGCCCGGGACGGGGACTTCCGCAAAATAGGCGACAACCGATGGGTCCGTGCCATACGTCGTTCCCTGGCCGCGCAAGGTGTAATTGTTCGCGCCGCGATCGGTATTGGTCGTTACCGTCAGCGAGGGGGTGAGAAACTGCAGGTCTTGGACGCCCGAAAGATGTTGATCCTCTATGGCTCCGGCCGTCACGACGCTGATGGCCAGCGGCACCCGATCAAGTACTTCGTCGCGCCGGCGGGCGGTGACGATGATCTCGGCACCGGGTGCCCCTTCATCACCCACGGCAGGCGTTTCCTGCGCAGCAGCCGGGCACACCGAGCCAAGGCCAGCGGTCAGCGTGACGCCGGCGACATAGATTCCCATGGTTCTCATGATCGTTGTCCCCCCCAATGTCCGTTTGCCATCTTGCTCCACCCTTGCGGCATGAAGCTGCTGCGGCATCGTTCGTTTGGATTACGCCGCCTTCGTTTGGGTCTGGCGATCCGTGGGAATGGAAGGACAGCGATCACGCGCGCCCCAGCATCGATCGAGCCGGCCGATCAGATCCTCGAAAGATCGGGAGTTCTGCGGAGGTTAGCGCCTGAGCGGAGATCCACTAGTTCCCTGCGATAGCCCGCGCGGCTCTGCGGCCCGACCAGACGCAGTCGGCAAGGGAAAGGCCGCTGACATAATTGTTTGATGGAATGCCGAGAGCCGAACGGCCTGCGGCATAAAGACCGGCAACGGCCACGCCCTGCGCCGACAGCACGGCGCCGCTGCTCTCGTCGACGCGCAGGCCGCCGGTGCTGAGCGCCGTGATCGGGCTGGTGGGAAGGCTGTGCGAAAGGTCGATCGCGTAGAACGGCCCGCTGCCGAAGGGCTGGCGGCAGGCATCGCTCTTGCCCATCGGATCAGGCTCTCCTCGCGCCGCGGCGGCCGAATATGCCTCGATGTCGCGCTCCATGCGCGCGGGAGCGACTCCGATTTTCCCGGCCAGCTCCGCTATGCTATCCGCCTTCTTG
>CBHCZH010000046.1:0-23154 GCA_965977975.1 uncultured bacterium | reverse complement strand
GAGGCGTGGAGCGGGCCCATCGCACTGATTGCCGCGGAGGCGCGAGGTGGCCCGCGCGCCTTTCCCGAAGTCAGGACCCAGCCGGTCGCGACCAGCGGCGCGAGCGAGCAGCGCGCGCGGCTGCGCACCGCGCAGGCCGGGCAGCTGCTGCTGTTCCTGCTCACCATGCTGCTCGCCGGGATGGTGCTCTCCAACCTCGTCGAGGAGAAGGGCAACAAGGTGATCGAGATCCTCGCCGCGGCGATTCCGATGGACGCGGTATTCCTCGGCAAGCTGTTCGCGATGCTGGCGATCTCGCTGGTCGGGATCGCGGTGTGGACGCTCGTGATCGGCGGCCTGATCGGCCTGTCGGGCATCGAAGGAGCGTTCGGCGGCCTCATCGACCTGTCGAACCTCCCAAGTCCGGGAGTCGGCTGGCCGGCATTCCTGCTGCTCGGCGTCCTCTACTTCTCGATGAGCTACCTGCTGCTCGGCTCGATCTTCCTCGCGATCGGCTCGCTCGCCAGCACGGTGCGCGAGGTGCAGACGCTGTCGATGCCGGTGACCATGCTGCAGGTGCTGCTGTTCTTCTTCGCCAACCTGGCGATGGGCGAGCCGGGCACGCCGATCGAATGGTCGGCGATGGCCTTCCCGCTGAGCTCGCCGTTCACCATGCTCGCCCAGGCCGCGCAGCATGAGGCGTTATGGCCGCATCTGCTCGCGATGCTGTGGCAACTCACCTGGGTTCTGCTGTTCATCCGCTTCGGCGCGGCGCTGTTCCGCAAGCGGGTGATGAAATCCGGGCCGCAAGGCGCGCGGCGGAGCCGCGGGCTCAAGACGCTCGTCGCCTCGGCATTCAGCAGCCGTTCCAGGGATGTGCTATAGAGGCCCGGCCATGACCCATTCGACGACTCGCCGGTCCGCGCTGGCCTGGCTCGGCGCGGGCATCGCCCTCCCGGTCCTCGCGAGCTGCGGAAGCCCCGCGCACGCGCAGACCTTCCGCGTCTCGTACACCCAGGCCGAATGGAGGCGCCGCCTCACACCCGCGCAGTTCGCCGTGCTGCGCGAAGAGGGTACCGAGCGCCCGTTCAGCTCGCCGCTCGATCGCGAAAAGCGCGCCGGCACCTTCCTTTGCGCCGGTTGCAGCAACGCGCTGTTCGCAAGCTCCACCAAGTTCGACAGCGGCACCGGCTGGCCGAGCTTCTACCGCCCTCTACCCGGCGCTGTCGGCACCTCGACCGACTACAAGCTCGGCTACCCGCGCAAGGAAGTGCATTGCGCCGACTGCGGCGGACACCTGGGCCACGTGTTCAACGACGGCCCGCGTCCGACCGGCCTGCGCTATTGCATGAACGGCGTGGCGATGAAGTTCCGCCCGGCCTGAACCGCCTATGGCCTCACGCGCCAGGCCTTGAACGCCGGAGGTGCGCCGATGTCGAGGGGCTCGAGCCACGCAGGCGTATCGCCCGCCAGGAGATCGGACATCAGGCCATTCGGCGCATCGGCGGCATAGATCGCCGGCTCGACCAGATCGGTGCAGATCACGACCAGGCTCGCGCCGTGCGCGGCGATGGTCTCGCGCGCAACGTCCGCATCACTCATGAAAGCGGCGATGACGTCGTGCATCGCCGCCTGCGCGCGATGATGGCCCGTGGCGACGACCGAGTGGTGCGAGCGCTCTATCAGCGAGGGCCCGATATCGAGCGGAGCGAAGACGGTCGCGGGTGCGAAGCGGTCGAGCAGCGGCGCATTTTGCCGAAGCTCGCAGCGCGAGTCGCGCACGGCGGAAGATAGCCCGGAGGGAGCGGAGGCGCTTGCCTGCGCCTGCTCGTTCGATAGCAGCAGCGCAGCCGTCGATCCCATCGTGACGAGCGCCAGGGCCACCACGGCATGCCGAACACGGGGACGCTGCCGCCATTCGCGCAACGCAGCCAATGCCCGCGACAGCAGCCACCCGAGCGGAACGGCGGCCAGCGCGCCGGCAAAGGCCATCGAGCGCCACACCAGCAGCCCAGCCACCACCGACGCGGCAAACAGCACCAGATAATCACGCCACCAGCGCTGCTCGTCCCCCTCGGTCCCGCGAGCGAGCCAGGCCAGCGCGCCGAGCGCCAGAAGGATGGGCAGCAACGAGGAAACCAGCTTGACCGGCGTCTGGCGCCAGGCGGGCAGGCCCTCCGAGACGTTGAGGTACCAGTACTCGCGCACCAGCGGATCGAGATTGCCGAACGGGGTCGCGAGGCACGCCGGGGCGAGCGCGGCGAAGGCCGCAAGACCGGCTGCCCCTGCAAGCCCCAGCCCCGCGACGACCGCCCAGCGCGGCAGAGCGCGTGGCACGCTCAGCAGCCAGCATCCGGCCGCGACGACGGTGAAGAAAGCAAGGTGCGCAGGTGCCACGGCGTCGCACCAGGGCGTGAGCGCAGTCGGGCCGCGCGTCGCGAGAAAGGCGAGCCCCGAGCCGCCGGCGAGCGCGGCCATGTAGTGAGCGAGCACGGTCCGTTCGGCCGGATCGATCAGGCGGCGCAAGGCGTAGAGACCGGCGAACGCCGCGGCAAACGGCAGCACCTCGAGCGAGATCGCCAGCGCGGCGGCAAGGCTTAGCCCGGCGATCCAGGCGCCGCGCACGGGACTGCGCTGCAGCAGTGCGGCGACCGCTGTGACCACGGCCACGATCTGCCAACCGTGATGATCGATGCGCAGCACTTGCATCTGCGCAAGCGTGACCGGCACCACCCCGCAGCATAACGCGGCGAGGCCGGTCACTTCGGCGTCGAAACGGCGTGAGGCAATCCAGCCGACCAGCAGCACGAGGCATCCCAATGTCAGCAGCGGCACGACCACCGCCGCGGTCATCTGCGCCGCGGCCGGGCCAAGAAGGGGCTGCAGCGCAACCGCGACGAGCGCGAGCGGCACGTCGACCAGCCGCGACCAGTGCATCGGTACGCCGCCGGGCGGGTCGATGCGGTACTGCGTGACGTCGAACCAGTTCTGGCCGGCAAGCAGGTCCCGCACCTGGACCATCCGCAGCGTGTCGTCGGGGTCGGGGAACTGCCCGTCGAAGATGTTCCGGGCGCCAGCCATCAGCAGCAATGCCGCAAGCAGCGCCCAGATCAATGCAATCCGAGCCAGCGGGAGGCGAGCCCCAGGCTCCCCCGATGGCACGGTCATGCCGCGGCGCCGGCGCGGAAGACGATCTTGCTGCGCAAGAGCCACGTCGCGGCGAAGCTAACGGCGATCGCCACCAACTTTGCGGCACGCGGGTCGATTCCCACGGTGTCACCGGCCCAGACAATGCCGGAGGTGAGCGCGAGACCGATCAGCGCCGAGATCACGAACATCGCCTTCTGCCGCGTGCGGGCAAGACCACGCGCCGCAACCGTGTCGGCGAAAACCGCGCGGCTCGACAGCAGCCAGTGCGCGGCGATGCCGGCGCAATAGCCGACTGCAGAAGCGCTGGCCGGCCACACGCCGGACGTGAGCAGAGCAAGAAAGCAGCACACGTCCACCGCCAACGCGCCGACGCTGGCGAGCAGGTAGCGCACCAGGCGCACGTCGCCGAGGCGCGCGAGCAGGGCCACCGTCCGGCTCATGCCGCCCTGCGGTCGCTCGCGGCGACGCGCTGCGGGACTTCCCGCACCGAAGCGAGCGCCGCGGCCTGGTCCTCGGTGACGGGCTGATGGATGCGCCCCTCGGGCAGCGCCTTCTCGGCCCCCTCGTCGCCCGCTTCGTGGTATTCGGCGTCCTCGTTGACGCACCACGTATCATAGACGCGCTCGCCGGCGAGGATGTTCTCCACGGTCAGCATCGCGGTCATCATCGCGTGGTCCTGGTTGTTGTAGCGGTGCATCCCGTTGCGGCCGACGAGGTGAAGCGTCGGATGCTTGTCTTCGAGCTCGCGGCGCATCGCATCGACGTTGGCGGCGTAAGTCTCGTCGTAGACCGGATAAGCCTTCTCCTGACGCACCACCGCGCCGCCGATCACCTTGTCGGGCGAGACCAGGCCGAGGATGTCCATCTCGCGCGTGGCGAGCTCCACCAGCTTGTCGTCGGACATCGACCACAGCCCGTCGCCCTCGAAGCAGAAGTATTCGAGACCGACGCAGGCCACATCGGCGTCGGGCACCATTTCGGGCGACCACGAGCGGAAGTTCTGAACCCGGCCGACCTTCACCTTGCTGTCGTGAATGTAGATCCAGTTGTCGGGGAACAGGTCTTCCGACTTGATCATCAGCGCGACGGTGAGGAAGTCGCGGTACTTGAGCCGACTCGCTTCGATCGTGCTCGTCGGCAGCGGATAGAGCCGCGCCGCCAGCTCGCGCATCGGCGCCGAGCTGATCGCGTGGCCGGCGACGATCGCTACCTCGCCATCGGGTCCGGTCGCAGTCATGCGCCAGCCACCCTGGCCGTCGCTGGCGAGCTGCTTGAGGCCATGATTCATGAGCACAACCCCGCCGCGCTCGACGATCCGGTCGCGCGCCGCTTCCCACATCATGCCGGGGCCGAGGCGGGGGTAACGGAAAGTCTCGAGCAGAGTTTTCACTGCCTGGCCGTCGTTGGGCCGCTTGTTGAGGCCGAGCGAACGCTTGAGCCCGTCACACACCGCCCCCCACAGCGAAAGGCCCTTGATCCGCTGCGCGGCCCAGTCGGCGCTCATCTCGTTGCAAGGCATGCCCCAGACCTTCTCGGTGTAGGTCTTGAAGAAGATCGAGTAGAGTTTCTTGCCGAACTGGTTGCTGGTCCAGTCCTCGAAGCTCCTGACCTCCTTGATCGGGAACGCCTTCGACCAGATGTAGCTCAGCATGCAAGCCGTCGAGCGCAACACGCCGAGATTGCGCAGCGCCTCGAAGGCGCGCAGCGGGTAGGAGTAGAACTTGCCCTCGTAGTAGATGCGGCTCATTCGCGGGCGCTGGATGAAGTCGTCGGGCAGGATCTCATTCCACAGATCGACCACGGCTTGGCTTTTCGAGAAGAAGCGATGCCCGCCGATGTCGAAGCGATAACCCTCGTGCTCGACCGTGCGGCTGATGCCGCCGACATAGGTCGGATCCTTCTCGATGATTGCTACGCGCTTGCCGGCCTTGGACAGCAAATAGCCCGCGGTCAGACCCGCCGGACCGGCGCCGATGATCGCCACGTCGACCGCCAGCTCACCGCCTGTCGCCACATCCATGCTCGCCATGAAATCCCCGCTCAATCTTCGAGCCAGGGAGTGAAGGAAATTGGTTATGACGCGGTTAACGGGGGCGGAACTTGTGCGCGCCCTGCGCCGCTAGGCAGAGCGGCGAAGCTCGAACGCCAGCGCGGCCAGCTCGGCGAACTGGAAGGTGTCCTCGAAGCTGAGGCCGTAGCTGTCGTTGCGGCGCCAGCGGACCTTGCCCGTGATCTCGGGCATGCCGTCCGCCCTGATCCTGACGCGCTGCATCAGCGAAAGCCGCTCGATCGTGGAGATCAGCGCGCCTTGCTGCGACAGGTTGTGGATCGTGCCCGGGATCCTGCGGATGCCGGCCAGGAGATCGCATGGCACTTCGACGTTGACGCGCACCGCGCGGCGTGTGAAGCGGCTCGGACAGTCGACGATGCGCTCGATCTCGACCTGGTCGGCGAAGCGGAAGCCGGCCTTGCCTTCTTCTTCCCAGACGCGTTCCAGGGCCAGGCTGTCGCCGTTGGGCATCTCGAGCGACAGCGGCACGTCGGCGGGAAGCGGATGGAACAGGCGCACGCTGACCCCGGTCTCCGACGCGTCGCGAACCACGCACAGGAATTCGCCCGCGGGACCGATCAACTTGGCCGCGCGGATGAGCAGCGTGAAGCGCGGCGCACGACGCTGTTCCGCCTCGTCCCCCGCGTCGACTGCTGCAAGCGGTCGAGTTTCATCCTGGCGCACGAAGTCGCCCATAGGAGCCCCAACTGTGTGCGGACGGGCGTCCCCAAAGCCCGCCCACTGCTTCGAACCCATCCGATCTAGCGTCATGTTGGTTTCCGAATGCCTAACATTGGAGGCTTGGCGCCGATAGGCAGCGCGCTGGAAGCTTCCGCGAGATGGACGATTCATCGCGTTTGCGCTCCTTCGAGAGCCCGCGAAACCTTCCCCGCGGGTTGGGCGAGCGCATCGTGCGCGGAGCCGCCGAGCACTGTCGCCAGCGCCGCTCCGGCGAGGATCAGCGAGGAAAACTCGAACGCGCGACCGAACCGGGCGCTGGCGAAGCTGCGCTCGTCGACAGACTTTGCGATCGGCGCGACCTTGATCGGGCGCGCTTGCTGCCGCCGCTCACTCAGCGGCGCCTTCCGGTTTTGGCTGCACGCGATCAGGTCGGGTAGCGCAATCACATCCTGCGCGCGAGCACCGAAGCGGTCGCCGCCGGCCCACGCGACCCGCGCGACGATGACATAGGCGCCGCACCGCACCTCCACATAGTCGCCGCGCGCCGGGGGCGCCTGGCATTCGCCCATGACCCCGCGCGCGGAGACGTTGCGAATGACGACGTCGCTCCACCCTCGCTCGCTCTTGAGGCGAGCGCCGATCCTGACCGGCTGCCGCGCCTCTCGTGTCCTGCGCGCCGACATCCCCATGCATCCGCTTGTCATACGGATGCATGCCTAGTCATTGGACAGACAAGGAATTCCTTGGGGTAGGCTAAGGGAAATTGCGCATGGTGCGGGTGGCCGGACTCGAACCGGCACGGGCAAAGCCCAGGGGATTTTAAGTCCCCGGCGTCTACCATTCCGCCACACCCGCTTCGCTGCTGACGTAGCGGGCGCGAGGCTCGCTTACCAGTAGCGCCTGCTCGCGAGCGCCGCGCCTTCGGCTAGCGCGGCGAGCTTGGCCCAGACCACTTCGGGGTCGAGGTTGCCGCTGCCGGCGTGCACCGAGAAGCCGCAGTCGACCCCGGCCATGACCCGCTCGCGACCGAGCAGATCGGCGTAGCGGCCGATGCGCTGGGCGATCAGCTCCGGATGCTCGACGTAAGGGCTCTGCGGCTCGACCATGCCCGGGCACAACACTTTGCCTTCGGGCAGCGGATTATCGGCGAAAAACGCGAACTCGTGCGCGTGGCGCGGATTGGCCCCTTCGAGCAGCACAGTCTGCGGCTTGGCGCTCCAGACGACGTCGGCAATTTCGCCGAGCGCGACGTCGCATGTATGCGGGCCGGGGTAGTTGCCCCAGCACAAGTGCATCCGCAGCCGCTCGGCGGGGATGTTGCCCAGCGCGTGATTGAGCGCGGCAACGTTCAGGCCGATGCGCTTGCGGAACTCCTCGAGCGACAAGTCCGTGAACTGCACGTGTCGGCCCATAGCGAGGTCGGGGCAATCGACCTGGAGGGTGATGCCGGCATTGGCGATCGTCTCGTATTCGTGGCGCAGCCCCTCGGCGAGCGCGAAGACATATTCCTCGTCGCTGGCGTAATACCGGTTCGGAAAGAACAGCGCGGTCACTCCGGGTGAAGCGGCCGACATGAAGGTCTCGTGTCCGTCGGCGAGCCGATTGAGCCGCTCGGCGTCCTCCCGTGGCGCCTCCATGTCGATGACCTCGATCGGGGCGGTGCAGGCCGGTGCCTTGCGCCGCGCGCGGCCCGCATCGCCGAAGACTCTCGCTTTGGCGCCGGGGAACTGCTCGAGGTCCGCGAACGCGTATTGACCAGCCTCACCGCCGAAGCCCGACAGGCGGTGCTTGATGTAAGTCGCGTAGCTCGGCTTCGACATCTCGCCATCGCCGATCACGCTAACCCCAGCCTGCATCTGGCGCTCGATCGCGTGAGCCGTGGCGCGCTCGATCGCGTCGTCGAGGTCGCCCTCATCAACTGCTTCGCCCCCCTCGCGGGCGAACATCAGGTCGAGCAGGTAGTCCGGCCGCGGGAGGCTGCCGGTGTGGGTCGTCTTGAAGCTCACGCCAGTTCCGCGCGGACGATCGCCGCCCCTTCTGCCATCGCCTTCATCTTGCCGAAGGCAACGTCGCGCGGAAGGTACTTGAGCCCGCAGTCGGGCGCGACGATCACTCGCTCGGGGCTGACGTGCGGCAACGCGCGCCGGATGCGCTCGGCGACCGTCTCGGGGCCCTCGATCTCGTGAATCGAGAGGTCGAGCACGCCGAGGATGACCGTCTTGCCGGGCAGCGCCTCGAGCACCGAGGTGTCCAGATGCGACTGCGCGGTCTCGATCGAGATCTGCCGGACGTCGCTGGCGGACAGTTCGGGCAGGAAGCTGTAGCCTTCGGGCCGCTCATGGATCAGGTGCGCGTAGCCGAAGCAGATGTGCAGCGCGGTCGTCCCTTCGACACCTTCCAGCGCGCGTTCGAGTGCCTTCAGCCCGAACTGGCGCGCCTTGTCCGGCCGCGCCTGCATATAGGGCTCGTCGAGCTGGACCACGTCGGCGCCCGCAGCAAACAGGTCCTTGATCTCCTCGTTGACCGCGCCCGCGTAAGCCACCGCCAAGGCCTCGCCGTCACCGTAATAATCGTCCTGCGCCTGCTGGCTCATCGTGAACGGGCCGGGCACGGTGATCTTGATTTTCTTGTCGGGACTGGCGTGCTCGCGCAGGAACTCGACGTCGCGCACCTGCACCGCGTGGCGGCGCTTGATCTCGCCCACCACGCGCGGCACCGGCACCGGCTCGCCGCTGCGATCGAGCGCAATGCCGTGGTTGTCCATATCGACCCCGTCGAGCGCGGTAGCGAAACGGTTCGAATAGCTTTCGCGCCGCATCTCGCCGTCGGTGATGATGTCGAGGCCGGCGCGTTCCTGCTCGGCGATCGCGTAGACCGTGGCGTCGTCCCAGGCCTGCTCGAGCCATGGCTCGGGCACTCGCCACAGTTCCTTGACGCGCGTGCGCGGCGGAAACCGGCCGGCCAGCTTCTCGCGGTCGATCAGCCAGTCGGGCTGAGCGTAGGAGCCGACCAGCGAGGTCGGCAGCAGGGTGTGGAACATCAGGCCGCTTCGGCGTGGCGGAAGTCGTTGTTGGAGGTGTGATCGCCGCCGAGCCAGCGCTTGAGCTCGTCGTGCGCGCGGGCGCGGCGCTCCTCCTCGCCGCTCGCCGCGCGCGGATCGTCGCAAGTGAACTCGACGATCATCCCGTTCGGGTCCTCGACGTAGACCGACCGACAATAGCCGTGCTCGAGCGTGAAGGTCTGGGGCGGCTGCAGGCCGGCTTTCTCGATGCGCGCCTCGAGCTCGGCCTGGGTCTCCTTGTCGACGTTGAGCGCGATGTGGCGGAACGGCGAAGGCGGCAACAGCGGATCGAACAGCGCCTGGTCCTCGGGGTCGGCGAACTGGAAGAAGGCGAGGCAGCTCTTGTCGCCGAGCTCGAAGAAGCAGTGGCAATACGTGCGGTCCTTGCCGAACAGGAAGTCGGTCTCGCACCAGGTCGCCGCCAGCGGGATGCCGAGGATGTCCTCGTAGAAATGACGCGTCGCCTCGAGGTCCTTGGTGACGTAGGCCGTGTGGTGCAGGCGGCTCGGCAGCTTGTGGGTCATCGTCTCTCTCCCGTGAGGCCGACTCTGGCGGCCGGATTGTTGCCTAGTCTAACAATCCCTCACGGACGCGCAATTCCCTCGCCCACCCACACTCGTCACCCTGAACTTGTTTCAGGGCCCATCCATGGGTCCGGTGCGGAGCCAGGAGTCGCAACCGGCCTCACCGCAAGGACGTGCCCGCCACAGCGCTCCGGAGGCGTGGCCCAATGGGTGCTGAAACAAGTTCAGCATGACGGGAATTGAGGTGCGACCTACTTTCGCCCCAATACTTCCTCGTTCGCATTCCCCAGCTCAGGCGGAGGAACGACGCTGTCCTCGATCTCGCCATCGAACCGGACCGGGAAGCGGATCGTGCGGAACTTGCCGCGAGCGCCTTCGCCTGCGACGACCAGCTTGTGGTGCGCGGCCAGCTCGCCCTCGACCACTTCCTTCGAGGTGTAGACCGGCGAATGCGGCACTTCGAGCGCGGCGAGCCGCTCCTCCCAGTACGCGCGCGGCTGCTGCGCGAAGATCGGCGCGAGAAATTCGACGACCTTCTCGTAGTTGGCGATCCGCGCCGGGCGACTCTCGAACTCGGGCCGCTGCAGCATGCCAGGCTCGCCGACCGCTTCCGCCAGGTTCTCCCAGAACTTGAGCGGGCTCGACATGTGGAGCGCGATCCAGCCGCCGTCGGCGCACTGGAACACATAGCTCTGCGAGACGTGCGGCCGCGACCACGGGCCCATGACTTCGTCGACCGAGAGGTAATGGGTAAAGTCGTCGAGGTTGAAGTGGCTCATCGCCTCGAACATCGAGGTTTCGACGAAGCGCCCCTTGCCGGTCTTCTCGCGCTCGAAAAGCGCCGCGACGACGCCGAAAGCGGCGTAGAACCCGGTCACCGCGTCGCCGATCGCCGGGCCGACCACGCGCGGATTGGCCGGATTGACCAGCAGCCGCAGGAACCCGGTGACGGCCTGGCTGACGGTGTCGAACGCCGGTCGGTCCTTCCACGGGCCGTCGTTGCCGAAGCCGGAAATACCGCAATAGATCAGCCGCGGGTTGATCTCGCGCAGCCGCTCGGGCCCCACGCCGAGCCGCTCGGCGACGCCAGGGCGGAAGTTCTGGATGAACACGTCGGCGGTCTTCACCAGCTCGTCGAACGTCGCGCGGTCTGCCGGCTCCTTGGTGTTGAGTTCGACCGACTTCTTGTTGCGGTTGTAGGTCTGATAGTGCGGCGAATAGAGGTCGCCCTTGAAGGCGCGGAACGGGTCGCCCGTGCCGGGCATCTCGACCTTGATCACCTCGGCGCCGAGATCCGCCAGCAGCATACCTGCGGCCGGGCCGGTGATGAAGGTGCCCATGTCGAGCACGCGCACGCCTGCAAGCGGCCTGGCCATTCGCATCTCTTCCTTGTCCGGCTAGGGGCGGAAACCCACCCCGCTGCGACTAGCACCCGCTGAAGCGGGCGCAAGTCTCGCTCCCCTCCCGTTCGGGAGGGGTTGGGGGTGGGCATACGACGTGGCATTGGGGCAGGACGGTTGCGGCCCAGGGAGACCCACATGCGCATCGGCAAGCAGGACGCGCCTTACTCAGCCATCTGCACGTCGGACGCGGACAGCATCACCGTGCGCGGGCGCGACCTCGTTGGTGAGATCATCGGCAAGATGGACTTCACCAGCTACTTCTGGCTCCTCGTCACCGGTCAGGAGCCGAACGAGGACCAAGCCTTCTTCGCCAACGCGATCCTCTGCGCGCTCGCCGAGCACGGCCTGGTGCCGAGCGTGGTCGCCGCGCGCATGACCTACGCCGCCGCGCCCGAGGCGCTGCAGGGCGCGGTCGCAGCGGGACTGCTCGGCTGCGGCAACGTGGTCCTGGGCAGTGCGGAAGTCGCGGGCCGGTTCTACGCCGAATGCGTCGCCGACAAGCACGTGCGCGGGGTGAGCGCCGAGGAGGCCGCGCGCGACGGCATCACGCGACTGCGCGCCGAAAAGAAGGCGATCCCAGGCTTCGGCCACCCGCAACACGCGAACGGCGACCCGCGCGCCAACCTGCTGCTCGAGCTCGCCGGCCAGCGCGGCGTGGCAGGCGAGCACGTCGAGATGCTCTACGCGATCAAGGCCGCGCTCCCCGACACCATCGGCCGCGCGCTGCCAGTCAACGTCAACGGCCCGATCCCGGCCATCCTGCTCGACCTCGGCTGGCCCCTCGCCGCGCTCAAGGGCATCGGCCTGCTGTGCCGGACGGCGGGGCTGATTGGCCACCTGACCGAGGAGGCCGAGCGGCCGATCGGGTTCAGCCTGTCGTGCGCGGCGGCGGCGGCGATTGAGTATGATGGGGGGTAACAGAACGATGCGCAGCACGAGCCTTGGGGTCATTCTCCTCTATTTGTTGATGGCCGGGTGTGGATCAACCGAACGATCCCCCGGACTCGAAGACATCCTGTCGGAGGAAGACCTGGCGCGAGCTCAGTCGGAAGCACAAGCAGGCGATGTCGAAGCCTTGCACCAGGTGGTGTTTCATTACGAGAACCTCCGAAATTCTGCGGAAGTCGAGCGATGGGAGAACTACGCTATTGAGCGAGGCGTGCCGTTTTTCCTTCGTGCTCGGGCCAACGACATATCGAGCCGTGTGGCCCACGACAAAGCTGCGGAATGCGAAAGTGCGAATGACGATCTGCAGATGGCGTTGGACCACGCCGAGCGGGCTTATCTCAACGCCGACACAGCCGACGACGAGCGATTTGCAATCATGGCCTATTTTGAGGCAAACAACCTCCTTCATCGTCTGTGCGTCTACGCGACTACGACGAAGCAAGCCTAAAACTGCCGACGGCGCGCCGTACTCTCCGACCTTGCCAACCCCACCATCCCCTCCCAAAGTGCCTTCGGGGAGAGACGAATGGCGGCAGCCGAATTCGATTACATTGTCGTCGGCGCGGGGGCGGCGCTGGCGGCGCGGCTCGGCGAGGCGGGCTCAGGCAGTTCTGGCCGCACGACTTGCGTGATCGAGGCCGGCGGGGCGGACACGCATCCGTTCCTCCATCTCCGAAGAGCGGCGTAACGGCTCGCTAGAGCGCGCGGAACATCACCAAAGCATCGACATACCCGCGTTCAGGATGATCGAACGCACCCGGCAACCTTCCGACGATCGCGAACCCCATCGCCTGCCACAGCCGCACCGCACGCTCGTTGGTGCTGACCACGCAGTTGAACTGCATTGCGCGGAATCCGCGGCGCTTGGCATGTTCGAGCGAGTGCGCACACAGCGCCCGCGCCACCCCACGCCCGCTCGCCTCGGCGGCGACCATGTAGCCGCAGTTGCACACATGGGACCCGCCGCCCGCTAGATTCGGGCGCAGGTAGTATGTTCCGACGACCGCCCCACCGTCTTCTGCGACGAATGCCTCCATGCCGGATCCCATCCAGAACCGCAGCGCAGCGTCCTCGCTCATCTCGCGATCGAGCGCGTAGGTCTCGCCGGCGCGGATCACCGGCTCGAGGATCGCCCAGATCGCCGGACTGTCCTCGAGCATGGCGGGACGGATGACCATGTAGAACTGATAGCGTGCACGAACGCCGGGAACAGCCCCCGCATTCGCGTGCGTTGTCGCGGCATGAAAATCGCCACTTACAACGTCAACGGCGTGAACGGGCGCCTACCGGTGCTGCTGCGCTGGCTCGAGCTCAGGCAACCCGACGTGGTTTGCCTGCAGGAGCTGAAATCTCCCGACGAGCGGTTTCCCGAGAAAAGCATCCGCGACCTCGGCTACGACGCGGTCTGGCACGGGCAAAAGAGCTGGAACGGCGTCGCGATCCTCAGCCGGATCGGCGAGGTCTGCGAGACGCGGCGCGGTCTGCCCGGAGATCCCGACGATACGCACAGCCGCTACCTTGAGGCGGCGGTCGGCGGAATCCTGATCGGCGGGCTCTACCTGCCCAACGGCAACCCGCGTCCGGGACCGAAGTTCGACTACAAGATGCGCTGGTTCGAGCGGCTGATCGCGCATGCCGAGGGGCTGCTCGCAAGCAAGCTGCCGGTGCTGCTGATGGGCGACTTCAACGTGATGCCGACTGAGCGCGACGTCTACAAGCCCGAGCGCTGGCTCGACGACGCGCTGTTCGCTCCCGAGGCGCGCGCGGCTTGGTTCCGGCTCGTCGGCCAGGGCTGGCTCGACGCGGTGCGCCATGTCCACCCGGACGAGACGATCTACACCTTCTGGGACTACTTCCGGAACGCGTTCGCCCGCAACGCCGGCCTCAGGATCGACCATTTCCTGCTCAGCCGGCCGCTGGCCAAGCGGCTGATCAATGCTCAAGTCGACGTCGAAGTGCGCAGTTGGGCGAAGACCAGCGACCACGCGCCGGTATGGATCGAGCTCGCCGAGCCGCGGAAACGAACGAGAGTCTCGAGGGTTAAGCCCGCCAAGCAGACCTGAAATGCTCGGCAAAGGCCACGCCAAGGCGACCAGCACTTCGGGGCAGGGCGACCGCTGGTCAGGATGGCGCCTTGAGGAAATGCTTCAGGCTCTGGAGCGCTTCCGAGAGCCGATCGTCGTCGTGGCCATGCTTCGACAACAGCTCACGAGCCTGATCGACGGTGAGGCCATGCCGTGCGGCGAAGGAGCGGATTTCGGCATCGGAAGGTTCGTGTGCCATGCCGCCTGAACCCCCAATGCGGCGGAGCGTTCCGTCAGATGTCGTTGCGGATCGTCGCCAGCGCGCCGTCGTCGATCTCCCATTTCGCACCATGACGTAGCTCGCCTAGTCCGAGAGCAGGAAGCTGACCACACGAACTTCACGCGCACGCCCGTCTGGGCCACCTCGCTCGCAGCGGTTCGAGCAGACCGATGCCGTAGCCGTCCGCTCCGGCCGCTCGGATTGATAATGTCCGGGCTACCAGTAGGTTCGCCTCGACGGCGCATTCAGCCAACATGGCCGCTCGGCCCTTCCAATGCGCAATTTTCACGATCGTTAGGATGCGAAGTGTGTTGCCCTATTGCGACACCGCCGTGGCTTAGGCGTCAGGATCGCGTGTCGCGCTTTTTCGCAACTTCGATATAGACTATTACAAATTCTGGTGAGGAAGCGGGGGTCGCGCCGGTTCTTTCGTCGACCTGGATGCTTCCTGGCCTGCCATCCGGTGCCGTCGTCAAGGCGGATCGGATAAACAATGACCGCGCGGGCCACCATAAGGCCCCGCCACGGGAGGAAGCCTCATGAAATTCAAGACGCTCGGCGTCGTGTCCTCGCTTGCCCTAGTCGCCAGCCTGACCACGCCCGCATATGCCCAGGACGAAGCGCCGGTCGAAGAGCAGGCCGAAGAGGGTGATGGCCGGACCAATGAAATCCTCGTCACGGCCGAATTCCGCGAGGCCCGCTTGCAGGATACGCCGATCGCGATCACCGCGGTCAACGCCGAGATGCTCGAGGCGCGCGGACAGACGGACATTGCCCAGGTCGCCGCACAGTCCCCGAACGTGGTCCTCAAACCGCAGGGCCAAGGGGGCGGCTCGGGTCTCGTCGCGTTCATCCGCGGTGTCGGCCAGGTCGATTTCAACTTCGCGCTCGAGCCGGGCGTGGGCATGTATGTCGACGACGTCTACTTCCCGACCCTGACCGGATCGCTGCTCGACCTCACCGACGTCGAGCGCGTCGAGGTCCTGCGCGGTCCGCAGGGCACTCTGGCTGGCCGCAACTCGATCGGCGGCGCGATCAAGATTTTCAGCCGCAGGCCTAACGGCACCGGCCGAGGCTCATTCCAGGTGACCTACGGGTCTTACGACCGAGTCGAAGCCCGCGGTTTCGCCGACTTCGCGATCACCGACAACCTGTTCGCCCGTGTCGCCGGCACCGCCAAGGACGTCGATGGATACATCACGCGGCTCGATTACGGAGTCACGCACCCCGGCTCGAACGTGCTGCCGACTTCCGGCGGCAAGGCCAAACTCGGAACGCTCGGGGGTACGTCTTACGTCGGCGGGCGCCTGTCGCTGGTATGGCAGCCGTCCGACCGGTTCGAGGCGTTCATTTCGGCCGACTACAGCAAGGAGAGCTCCGAAGCCGGTGCCCTCGTGACCCGCTACGCCAACAATCCGGCGCGCGATGCCAACGGCAACCCGTGGCTGGTCGGTGCTGATGGGACGGGTATCCCGTTCGATTGCCGCTTCGTGCCCTACACGGAACTGTCGTTCGCGACGTCGTGCAGCACGACGCCAGCGGGCTACGATGCCCGGTACGTCACTTACGCAAGCTTCCTCGACAGCAAGCCGCCAACCTCGCAGCTGCCGTTCAAACCTTATGCGGCCCAGCCGATCCAGCACCTCGACAGCTGGGGCGCGCAAGCCAACCTGACCTACGACATCAGCGATGATTTCCAGATCGTGTCGATCAGCTCGTACCGGAACTGGGAATCGCTGTTCGGCCAGGACGCCGACGGCTCGCCGGTGCCGCAGCAGCAGCTCGACAACCAGCTGACGTTCCGCGCCTGGAGCCAGGAGCTGCGGTTCAACGGCACGGTGCTCGACGGCATGCTCGATTTTACCCTTGGCGGGTTCTACATCGACCAGGACGGCCAATACACCGCGCGCGTCGACCTGAACTATGCCGGCATCGACTTCGTGCACGGCCCGGATACGACACCGTCGTCTTCGCTGGCCGGGTTCCTCAACGCCACGCTGCACGCCACGGACAGGCTGAACATCACCGGCGGCCTGCGCTACAGCGAGGACGAGAAGACCTACACCTATCGGCGCAGCAACCCTGACGGGACAGTGCCCTTCAGAGAGAACGGCTCGTTGCTTGGGCCGACCGTAGAATGGGAACCGGGCCTGATCATTCCGACGCCCCCGATCTGCGAATTCTTCGTCCAGCTGCATCAGGTTCAGACCGGAGTGCCGGGGGCCGCCATCACGCTGGCCGGCCCGACCGGTGTGGGTAACACGCCGAACTGTCTGCTGACCGGCCTCTACGACGTCTCGGACACCTTCAAGGGCAACAGGCTCGATTACCGCGGGGTGATCGATTACCGGTTCTCGGACCAGTTCCTCGCCTATGCCTCGTACACCACCGGCTACAAGGGCGGCGGCGTCAACCCGCGACCGTTCTTCGGCCCCTCGGCCGGTGAATGCGCCGATCTGCCGCCCGGCGTGATCGCGCCGTGCAACCAGCTCGGCTCGTTCAACCCGGAAACGCTGACGACGTACGAAGTCGGCTTCAAGACCGACCTGTTCGACCGCCGCCTGCGCTTCAATGCGGCCGGCTTCTACAACGAGTACGACGACATCATCCTGTCGCTGAGCGCCTGCCCTGGCGCGCCGTGCATCAAGCCTGCGAACGTCGGCGCGGCGCACGTCAAGGGCCTCGAATTCGAAGTGCAGGCCTATCCGGTCGAGGGCCTGTCGCTCGACGCCTCTCTGGCCTTGCTCGACTTCGACTACACCGACCTGTTGCCCGGCCTGGCCGTGACCCAGGACATGATCACGCCCTATACACCGGAAACGACCTGGAGCGGGGGCGCACAGTACGATCACGAAACCGATGTCGGCACCTTCAGCATCCGGGCCGACGGATCGTATCAGTCGAGCATCTTCGGTTCGGCGGTCAACGCCGATTCGAACGCCATCGATTCCTACTTCCTCGCCGACGGACGCCTGTCATGGACCTCGGCCGACGAGGACTGGCAGGTCTCGCTCAACGTCAAGAACATCTTCGACAAGTACTACGTGCTGACCACTTTCGATCAGCGTTTCGCGAGCGGCCTGGTGGCAGAAACGCCGGGCCTGCCACGGACCTGGTCGATCACGGTGAAGCGCAACTTCGGCAGCAACTGACGCCGAAGCGCACTAAAGAGGGCGCGGATCCCACAGGATCCGCGCCCTTTTTCCTGCGGCGCGAAGAAGGTCGCTGCGTCCCAGCGCTCAATCGGTGTTGAGGCGTTCGCGCATTTCCTTGCCGGGCTTGAAGTAGGGCACGCGTTTGGACGGTACCTCGACCGGGTCTCCGGTGCGCGGGTTGCGCCCGACACGCGCGTTGCGCAGCCTCGTCGAGAAGGTTCCGAAGCCCCTCAGCTCCACCCGGCCTCCTTCGGCCAACCGTGCAGCGATCTCGTCGAAGAAGATGTCGACGACCTGCTCGACCTCTTCCGGCCGCAGGTCCGGATTGTCGGCGGATAACGCTTGCAGAAGCTCGGATCTGATCATCGGTTTCTGTGTCCCCCCGGCTGGCGCGATGCGGCGCCGCCAGTTGTTGCCTTCTCGCCGCCCCTCCCCTGCGGGTGCGGCGCTCGCGACCTTGCCGCCAATTTGGCAGAGTGGCCGCTCTCGCGCAATCGGGGTGTTACAAAAGTTGAATACCACCGATTTGGTGGAAACGTCCTTTGGGACTAGGCTTCGTCGAGAACGTCGGCCGGTTCGATGCCGAGCCGTGTCATCCGTTCGCGGATCTGCGGCCATTCCTGCTCGAGGAAGTGCGAGCGCTCGGCGGCGCGCAACTGCTCGGCAGCACCTTCGCGCACGAACATGCCGACGCCGCGCTGGACGCGGATCAGTCCGTCGGCCTGGAATTGTTGATAGGCCTTCGCGACGGTCAGCGGATTGGCGCCCTGCTCTGCCGCGAAGGCGCGAACGGACGGAAGCATGTCGCCATCGGCATAGCGGCCATCGATGATCGCCGCCGCGATCTCATCGCGCAGACGAAGGTAAACGGGGCGATTATCGGCCATTGGTGATGCAGTGCCATAATACAGCGTGGCGGGTCAAGCGCCGCGAGTCAGGCGCGGAGTCAGCTTGGGCTAAGGTTTCGACTGCAACGAAAGGGCCTTCACAGGGTTGAAACAGACGCTAGGTTGCCCGCTTCGCCCGCAGAGAGGCGCTCAATCGCATAAATCGGGGACAGGCTCGCATGAAGGACATGGCTCTCTGGAACGAAGGCGACTGGATCGCCGCCATCGCAGTGGTCCTGCTCGGCGCGTTCCTGGTCGGCGGCGGCATGATCGCTGCGTCGCGCAATCCGGAACCGCTCGGCCACCCCAAAGGCCTGTTCATGCTGTTCTTCGCCGAGATGTGGGAGCGGTTCTCCTACTACGGCATGCGCGCGATCCTGATTTTCTACCTGACCCAGCACTGGCTGTTCAACGACGGCAAGTCGAACCTGATCTACGGCGCCTATACCAGCCTGGTCTACATCACGCCGGTGCTCGGCGGGTATCTGGCCGATCGCTACCTCGGCCAGCGCAAGGCGGTGCTGTTCGGCGGCATCCTCATCGCCCTCGGCCATTTCTGCATGGTCGTGGAAGGCGACGGCGGGCAATCCGACCCGACGATCAACGTGTTTTGGCTGGCGCTGGCGCTGATCATCGTCGGCACCGGCTTCCTCAAAGCCAATATCTCGGTGATGGTCGGACAGCTCTATCGTTTGACGGACATGCGCCGCGACGCGGCGTACACGATCTTCTACATGGGCATCAACACGGGTGCCGCGCTCGGCACGATCCTCGTCGCCTACCTCGGCCAGACGGTCGGCTGGGGTTATGGCTTCGGCCTCGCCGGCATCGGCATGGTCGCCGGCCTGATCGTATTCGTGCTCGGCAAGAAGGTGCTGTTCGGTGCGGGCGAGCCGCCGACGCCGCTGAGCCAGTCGAAGGAATTCACGCTCTATGGGGTCGGCATCGCCTCGATCGCCGTGATCTGGGTCCTGATCCAATACCAAAACGTCATGGGCGCGCTCGTCGCCGTCTCGGGCATCGCGCTGCTCCTTTACGTGCTTTACGAGAGCTTCAAGCTGCCTAAGGAACCGCGTGAGCGGATGTTCGCGATCTTGTTCCTCATCGCGCTCAACCCGCTGTTCTGGGGCCTGTTCGAGCAGGCCGGCGGATCGATGAACCTGTTCACCGACCGCTTCGTCGATCGCGGCGGCGTGCCGGCGGGCATCTTCCAGTCGATCAACCCGATCTACATCATCCTGTTCGCACCCTTCTTCGCCGCGCTGTGGCAATTCCTCGGCAAGCGCGGCCTCGAGCCTTCCGCCCCTGCCAAATTCGGTCTGGCGCTGGCGCAGATGGGCCTTGCCAATCTCGTGCTCGTCTGGGGCGCCGCGGCCTATGGCGTGGCGGCGATGACGCCGGTGTTGCTGGTTTTCATGTACTATCTGTTCGCGACCACCGCCGAGCTGTGCCTGTCGCCGGTCGGGCTCTCGGCGATGAACCGGCTGGCGCCGAGCTACCTCGCCTCGCTGATCATGGGGGCGTGGTTCTACATGACCGCGGTCGGCAATTTCGTCGCGGGCAAGATCGGCGAGGCAACCGGCGGGCACGACGGCCAGATGAGCAAGCAGGGCCTGCTCGACATATACGAGCTGTTCGGCTGGATCGCCATCGGTGTCGCCGTCGCGGTGCTGGCGCTGAGCCCGATCGTCAAGCGCTGGATGCACCTCGACACGCTCAAGGACCGCGAGCTCGAAGGCGGCGAGGAAGTGGGCGAGCCGGCGGCGGCCGGCATCCATCCGGCGGCCGGCTAGCGCGCGCGCTTCGGGGTACCGGCGCCGCGCTTGCACTGCCGTGCGCCAGGCGCGATCATCCGGCAATCAAGCGTCGAGGGAGCCCGCGCATGCCCAAAGTACCGCTCGAGGATCGGGTCGAGATCGAGGAGCTGATGGCGCGCTACGCTTGGGCACTCGATACCGGCGATTTCGAAGGCTATGCCGACTGCTTTCACTCTGACGGCTGGCTCGAGCACTGGCCGCAGGGGCGCTGCGTCGGCCGCGAGGGCCTCAAGCGCGCGACCGATTCGCTGTGGTACGACAAGCCCGACGCCTATCTCGGCCGCCAGCACCGCATGAGTCAGGTGCTGATGAGCCCCGAAGGTCCGAACGGCGTGCGCATCAAGTGCTTCTGGTCGATCCTCCAGCACGACGTGAAGACGTTCGAGAACCGCGTCTACGGCATGGGCACCTGGGACACGCTGGCCGAGAAGCGCACCGGCCAATGGCGCTTCAAGAGCGTCTATGTCGACTTGTGGATCAACGGCCAGGTACCGTGGAAAGGCGAAAGCCGGGCCTGGAGCGAGTCTCCGGAGCGTTCCATCGCGTCCTAATCGGCCAAGCGCAGCCAGCCCCGGTAGTGGACGATCCGGCCGACCAGCGGCAAGCTGATCGGAACATCGAAGTGGAAGCGCTCTCCTTCCGCCCACTCGCGCGCCTCGCTCCGCGGCGCTAGCGCCAACGGCAAGGGAACGCCGAACGCGGACCAGCCGCGCATAATCATCTTCAGCCCCTCGGGGCCGCCCGGCAGATCGAAGCGGAAGCGCAATGGGCCGAAGCGCTCGACGAGGTGATGCCCGCGCTGGCTGAGCCGGCTGGAAAACCGGTGGCCGCCGAAATTGCGCGTCCAGGTCTCGGCCCCATTGCATTCGTCCATGGTAACTTGGCACGAGTGCGTGCCTTCCGGCGGAAAACCCATGATACGTGCAAAGAGTCGGCCAGCCACGTTATCGGCTCCGGTCACTATCGCCTCGCCGGCCGCAGACCCATCACCGGCCAGCGAATGCATTCTACGGACGGGACCAGGCAGTGTCTCGAACGCGCCGCCCATGACCCGACTGTAGAGCCGTTGCGGTAACCGGGCTTCGCGGGTCTCATAGCGAACCGACAGCTCGGCGAACGCCGTATCGTAATCGCGCAGCGTGAGCGAATTCCCTGCGTCGCGCGCGCCGGGCTCTTCCGCGCCGGACAGTATCCGCTCGACGATTAGCGGCACGGCCAACGCGGGAATCTCCGGGCCGGCGCCGTGTGTCGCCACCAACGTCCAACTCCGTTCGATCCGCTCGCCTTCCCGCTCGCCGGCCAGCGTGACTTTCATCGCCGAGTTGTCGCTGCCGAACCGGCCCACGAGCGCGCGCCACGGCCGCACGAGCGAAACGAGCCAGCCGGCGCTTCGAAACAATCTCCAACGGACCGGCCAGCTCGCCAGCCACAGCGCAATATTCTCGATGGCGAGTTCCGCGCCGGCGCGCATCCATACCGCCGGTGCACCGGGCAGTCGATTGGGAAGCAGCGTCAGGTCGGGCACGTCTACCAGCGTCACGAAACGCCCTTTGATCTCCGGCCACCCCTCAACCGCGTAGTCCTCGCGCTTGATGTCCTGCCATCCGAAAGCGTTTCGCCGCCCGCTGCGACTCCAGAGCTCGATCGGCTGGCCTGCCTGGCGGATAATCCCGGCGGCAACTGCGGGACCGGCCGTCGCGCGATTGGACGCGCTGAGGGCGATGTCCACCGCGCGCACGCGATCCAACCCCTCGGACAGCGCACGCACCACAGCCCCGCTAAGCGCGGGCAGGCTCGATGCGCCACTGACGAGCGCCACTCCAGCGGCTCGCGCATCGGCGTCCAGCTCGCCAATGCCGCAGACGAAGCTACGCCCGTCGGCAATGTCGCAATAATGAACTCCGGCCGAGATGCAGGCGCGCGGCACCGCGTAGTCCATTTCCTGAAAGGGCCCGGTCGCGTCGACCAGCACGTCCGGCCGATGCCGCGCGAGCGCCTCGGCAATGCCGGCACGATCCAGCGCCAACGGCACCAGCCCCGCCTTGCCAGCGCAAAACCGCTCGACCTTAGCCGCCGAGCGCCCGGCCACCAGAACTTCGTGCCCAACAGCGGCGAGACGGGTCGCAATGCGCGAGCCGAACACGCCGTAACCGCCGAGCAGCATGACCCGGCTCACCGGCTGCGGTCCGTATCGGCAGGCGACGGCACCCAGCACCTGTCATGCCGGCCGAACAACCGATAGCGGTTTCGCGCAATCCAGCGGTACACCGGATCCCAAAGCCCTCGCTGGGCAGCACCAAAGGCCGCCAGCGCGCGCCACGGCCAATCCAGGCCCGCCCAGATCGCGAGGATCGCATCGCGGTCGCGCAGAACGCACTGCGCATCGAACACGATGACCGGATGCCGCGCGCCGGTCATTCGCTCGCCGCTATGCGCGGGCTTCCTCTACGCCGGCGCTGTTGTGGCGCAGCGCGCTCAGCACCGTCTCGACGATATGCGGCGCGTTGAGACGCGCTTCGTCGTACTGCTTGTCGGGCGCGTCCTGGTCCTGGAACAGGTCGGGCAAGCGCATGGTGCGGATCTTGAGGCCCCCACACGCACTATCGGGATCGGTCAGGCCTTCATCGCTGGCGAGGGTCAGCACATGCGCGCCGAGGCCGCCGATGCTGGCTTCCTCGATCGTCACCACGACCTCGTGCGTTGCCATCAGCTTGCGGATCAGCCCGCTGTCGAGCGGCTTGGCGAAGCGCATGTCGGCGACGGTGGTCGACAGGCCCTTGGCCTCGAGCTGGTCGGCAGCCTTGAGCGCTTCGCCGAGGCGCGTGCCGAGCGAGAGGATCGCCACCTTGCTGCCGTGGCGGACGATACGGCCCTTCCCGATCGGCAGCGCCTCGGGAACCTCGGGCAGAACGACTCCGGTGCCGTTGCCGCGCGGGTAGCGAAACGCGATCGGCCCCGCGTCGTAGAGCGCAGCGGTGTGGACCATATGCACCAGCTCGGCCTCGTCGGCCGCGGCCATGACCACGAAGTTGGGCAGGGCGGCCAGATAGGTCACGTCGAAGCTGCCGGCATGCGTCGCCCCGTCGGCACCGACCAGGCCGGCACGGTCGATCGCGAAGCGGACCGGCAGGTTCTGGATCGCCACGTCGTGCACCACCTGATCGTAGGCGCGCTGCAGGAAGGTCGAATAGATCG
>CBHCZH010000045.1:0-23721 GCA_965977975.1 uncultured bacterium | reverse complement strand
CGCGGCCTACCGCGAGCGCGGCGTGGTACCGGGCCTCGTTACTCGGCTGCAGGCGCTGCCGATCTTCCGCGGCACACCGGTCCCCAGCCTCGAGCTGTTCGCCGATCGGCTCGCCGAATTTCCGTTGGTCTATCAGCCCGGCACCAAGTGGTCCTATTCGATGGCCTTCGACCTCATGGGCCGGGTGATCGAGGTCGTCTCCGGTCAGCCGTTCGACCGCTTCCTGCAGGAGCGCTTCTTCGATCCGCTCGGGATGGGCGACACCCATTTCCAGGTGCCGCGCGACGATGTCGAGCGGCTGACCGCCAATTACTTCCTCTACAACGGGACGCTGCTCCCGATCGACGTCCCCGCCAACTCTGTTTACCTCGGCGCGCCGCCGTTCCCGTTCGGCGGCGCAGGCCTCGCCAGCACACCGGGCGATTACGACAGGTTCCTGGAAATGCTGCTCAACCTGGGCGAATTCGAGGGCAAGAGAGTCATGAGCGAACGAGCGGTGCGCCTCGGCACCTCGAACCTGCTGCCCGACACGCTCGCTCCCGGCGGCGAATACGAAGGGGGACGATGGGACTTCGGCGCCGGCGGCCGCGTGGGCAAGAGTGAGAACGCGGGCGCCTATGGCTGGGCCGGAGCGGCCGGCACGATCGGTTTCGTTCACCTTCCGCTGGGCCTGCGCGCGGGTCTTTATACCCAGTACATGCCCTCGATGGCCTATCCGTTGATCGACGAGTTTCCCGCGGCGATCCTCGCCGACATCGCCGCGGCGGCCGCTGCATGAGCGACTCCGCGCCGGCGTTCTGTGGTCAGCCCCTCGACCGCTCCGACCCGCTCCGCTCCGACCCCGTCAGGCTCGCCGAGCTGCGCGCAGGTGGACGGCTGCTCAAGCTCGACGCTCTGGTGCCCGGGCTCGACGGCAACGGGCGCCTGGTTTGGGAAGCCGTCGACGGTGCCGACGGCGAGCTAGTCTTCCTCGGCCTTGCCGACGGCCGCGCGCATTTCGCCACGGTGCCGGCCGAGGGCAACGCCGACCCGGCCTACACTCAGCGCCAAATCTGGGGCATGCTCGGCCAGCTCACGCCCGACGACCTCGCGCTCTACGGCTGTGCGCGCAGCGTGCTCGATTGGCACGCGCGGCACAGGTTCTGCGCCCGCTGCGGCCAGCCGACCGCGCTCGCCAAAGGCGGCTGGCAGCGCGACTGTGGCAGCTGCGGCGCGCAGCACTTCCCGCGCGTCGACCCGGTCGCGATCATGCTCGTCGAGTGCGACGGCAGGTTGCTGCTCGGCCGCCAGGCGCGTTTCCCGCCGCGCAGCTATTCGGCGCTCGCCGGCTTCGTCGAGCCCGGCGAGTCGATTGCGGACGCGGTGCGACGCGAGGTCTACGAGGAGGCCGGCGTGCGCGTCGGCGAAGTGCGCTACATCGCCAGCCAGCCGTGGCCGTTCCCTTCGCAGCTGATGATCGGCTGCATCGGGTTCGGCGAAAGCCTTGAATTGGCGATCGACGAGACCGAGATCGAGGACGCGCGCTGGTTCACGCGCGAGGAAGTGGCCGAAGCGGTGGCCAAAGGCCCCGACAGCACCAGCTTCCTTTCCCCGCCGAGCCAGGCGATCGCGCGCCACCTGCTGCAATGGTGGCTGGAGAACTGAGCGCTTGCCTTCTCCTTTCTTCGTCACTCTGAACTTGTTTCAGGGCCCATCGTGCACCGCGAACGGACGGTGCGGGACGAGAGATGGACGCTGAAACAAGTTCAGCATGACGAGTTTAGGGAATCGGCAGGTCCGAGGGAGCGGCGCAGATGATCAAGTCAAAAGTCGCGGTCGACATCTGGTCCGACGTGATGTGCCCGTGGTGCGCGGTCGGCTACACCCAGTTTGCCAAGGCGATCGGGGCGCTGAAGGGGGAACTCGACGTCGAGGTCCGCTGGATGCCGTTCGAGCTCAATCCCGATCTGCCGCCCGAAGGCAAGTTGCAGGACAAGCACCTCGTTGAAGTCTACGGCCGTTCGGCGGAGGAAGTCGTCGCGATGCGCGCGCAGATGCAGGCTACGGCCGAGCGCGCCGGCTTTTCGATGGCTTACTCGGGCGAGGGCGACGAACCACCGGCGATGATGTGGAACACTTTCGAGGCGCACAAGCTGCTGCGCTGGGCGCTCGCCGCCTCAGGCCCTGAAGCGCAAACCCGGCTCAAGGTCGCGCTGCTCAAGGCACACTTCCAGCAGCGCCGCAACGTGAGCGACCGCGAAGTCCTGCTCGATATCGCCGCGGCGGAAGGCTTCGATCGCGCCAAGGCCGCCGAAGCGCTCGCCGACGAGGCCCTCGCCGTCGCCGTTCGCTCGGAGGAGCAACGCGGGCGCCAGGCGGGAATCAACTCGGTCCCGAGTTTCGTCGTCAACGGCAAATACTTGGTCCAGGGCGCGCGCGAGCCAGACGACTACGCGCAAATGCTGCGGCGGGCCGCGGGGCTGGTACAGGACGCGTGAGCTAACGGTCCTTCGGCCCCTTCTTCGCCGGGTCCAGGCGCTCGATCGATTTCCTGCCCTTCATTTCTGCGTCGATGGGGTTGTCGAGGCTCCGCGCACGCTCGACCCCGGGGTCCTCGTCGACGCTGTGCGATTCGGCCCTTGCACCGACAGTCGTCTGCACTTTACCGCCCGAGCTGCCGCCCTGGCCTGGCGCACGGCCTTGTTCCTCCAGCTCATCGATCAGCGCATTGTCGGAATGCGGCTTTCGTTCGGTCATTGTAACTCTCCTTGCCGCACCAACGGGGGAGAAGGAGAGACCGTTCCTCCGGTCAGACCGTCCGGACGTAGCCGATGAACTCCTCGACCTGCTCCCGCAGGACCGCGGCTTGCTTATGCAGGTCGCTGGCCGCCTCGAGGACCTGGCTTGCGGCAGTGCCGGTCGAGAAGGCGGTTTCGCTGACGTGGCTCAGGCTCTCGCCGATCTGATCGGTTCCGCCTGCCGCGATGGCCAGGTTCTTGGCAAGATCTCGGCTCGCCATGGTTTGCTCGTCGACGGACTGGGCAATCGCGACGGCGCTGCCCTCCATCTCGTGGACCTGCTTGCCGATCCGCTGAAGAGCCGCGACGCTTTCGCCGCTTGTGGCCTGGATCGCGCGGATCTGCTCGGCCACGGCGGCGGTGGCATCGCTGGTCTGCCTGGCCAGTTGCTTCACTTCGCTGGCCACCACCGCGAAGCCGCGGCCCGCCTCGCCGCTGCGCGCCGCCTCGATCGAGGCGTTGAGGGCCAGCAGGCTCGTGCGCTGCGCGATACCGTCGATCATGTCGACAATATGCCCCGTCTGCTCGGCCACCACCGCAAGGCCGGCGAGCGTCTCGTCGGCCTGTTGCGCGGAAAGGCGCGCATCCTCGGCCAACGCGGCCGAACCGGCGGCGAGACGACTGATCTCGTCGATCGAAAGCGCGAACTGATCGCTCGCCGATGCAGCCGCGGTGACACCGAACGTCGTATCCTTCATCGAGCCTGCGACGACCTCCGCCAGCCGGGCCGATTGCATCGCCGTCGAGGCCATTTCGCTGGCTGTGGACTCGAGCTGCTCGGAAGCTGCAGCCACACCGGTCACGACGTCCCCCACCGTTCTCTCGAAGCGCGCTGCGACCTCGAGCATCAACTGGGCCTTGCGTTCCTGCTCAGCTCCGTGACGGACATGTTCGGCCTCCTGGCGCGCGAGCTCGTTACGCGCGGCAACGGCGGCTTGCTCCTGGAAGTGTGCGAGGTCGTCCGCGCTCTTGCGGAACACCGCCAGGGCGCGGGACATTTCGCCGATCTCGTCGCGCCGTTCGCCTCCGGGGATCGTAATGGCACGGTCGCCTCTCGCCAGCCCGCTCATGGCCGATGTGATCTCGCGGATCGAGGCCGCGGTCGTGCGGATGAGGAACCGGGCCCCGGTCAGGGTAATGGCGACGCAGATCGCCAATAGCGCGACCACGACGATCGCCAGCCGCCAACTCCGCGCGGCGAGTTCGGCGCCGGATGCGGCTGAGGCGCTGCGCAGGCGATTTTCGACGCCGCGTGCCTGTTCGGCCAGCTGTTCGCCGCTGATGTCGATCGCGCCGGCGAGCGCACTGGCGCTGGCCGACGGACCATAGGCGCCAACAGAGTGCTCGAGGGCGGTCAGCTCGTTCTCGAAGCCGTCGGCCTGGTGCTGCAGCCACTCCATCGCTTCAAGCGCTTGCGGTTCGGTATCGACAGAGCTTTCGCGGACTTTGGCGAGCCGCTCCTTCGCCCGTGCAAGCGTGGCGCGGGCTCGCTCGATTTCCGCCTCTGCGCCAGTCGTCGCGTACCGCGAGGCGTAATAACGGCTGTCGGCGATGCTGGCGGTCAGCTCGGCCGAGGCGAGGGCTGCCTCGCCCAGGATCCGTTCCTGCTCGGAACGCGACGCGAGCCCGAACACCGCGGCGCTTACGGTAAAGCCGACGATGATCAGCAGGCCAATGAGACCAATCGCGGCGAGCCTGATCCGTCCGGCTAGCGCATGACGCGCTTCGATCCAGGGCTTGTGCAGCCGCTGCTTGAGCGATGCGGTGAACTGCTGGCGCGGCGACAATACCATCAGTCCGCGCAACCGGTCGGGCATGGCACGCTCGGGCATCCGCGACATGTCGTTCATTCGGACCTTCCCCACTGACCAAGACCGGAAGGCAAGCCTGCCCGGCCGACGCCCCTTTGCTGCGGCGGCGCTGGCAGCGAAGTATTACAGTCCTGTGGCAAGTACTTACCGGGGTATTAAGCTCTTGCGAGCAGCTCGTCGGGCGGGACTACGGTTCAGCTCGAACGCGTCCACCGTTTCGACCGGCAGACGAACAGCACGCAGCCGGTGACCCGCAGCGATCCGTCGGCGTTGAGGTGCAGGCTCGACTTGTAAGTGCTGCCGCTTTTCGGATCGTAGGCGCGGCCGTCGGTCCATTCAGCCGGGCCTCCGCGGAAACCCGACAGGACCTGCAACCCGACGAGCGCCTGGTTGCGCCGGCGCGGATCGGGATTGTTGACGTCGGTTCTCGGCACGCCCGGACTCCTGTCGAGAACTCTGGCAATCCGTCCACACACACGCTGCCCGCATGCGGCAATCTCAACGATCGCCTTGCCGTCGTCGGTCAGCCAGAGGCCTTGAACCGAGGAAGCCGCCGCGGCGCTGGATAGCGGCGTCAGCAGCAGCGAGACAGTCAGGAGAACCCGCAGCAGGGGACGTATCGCGACGCTCATGCGAGACCGAGCTTGCTGAGCTCGCGCACCAGCCGGCCCGGCATGGCGTCGCCGGCCGCTTCGCCGTCCGCCAGATCCGGCGGAGCATCTTTCTCTTCGAGGTAACGCCAGCCCTGGTGCGCCCGCTTGGCGCGAGGATGAACCAGGATCAGCTTGGGCGCGAGGCGGATCGTCCAGCGGCGATCCTCTCGCTGCTCGAAGCCGAGGATCTCGCACCGCGCGACGATCGCGTGCTCGATGATCCAGTAAAGCGAGCCGCCGATCATCTCCTCGTGCCGCTTGGGCAGGTAGCGCGTCGTCATCAGCGCCTCGGGCCCGGCTTCGACCCATCGGCGCAGGTTCTCAAGGCTGCCCGAGCGGTAGGCGATCTTGGTCATCGAAAGCGGCATGGAGAAGAGATAGGAGGCCGGCCCGGGCTGCTGCAAGGGCAACTCAACCGGGCAGCGTGCCGGCGAAAGAAATCGCTTTCCTACAAGGTGCTGAGTGTGCCAGCGTTCACGAATGGTTCCGCTCGCAGCTCCTCAGGAAATGGCCGTTCCGCGCGGCTTGCACGGCTTGGCCAAAGCGACACTTTCGCCGCTAAGGCGACACTTTCAAGGCGACACTTTCGGGCGCAAGGTGACACCTTTCGGCGCTAAGGCGCCACTTTTGGCGTCCAAGGCGACAGTTTCGGGGCCCCGGGCCGGGTTTAGCGCTTGGACCGTGTCACAAGTGTCAACCCCTCGGGTCCGGCTACCCCACCAGCCCGCTCGTGACGGCGAGGCCGAGGAAGGCGAAGAAGCCCATCGAATCGGTGATCATGGTCACGAACACGCTCGAGGCCACCGCCGGATCCTGGTCCATACGGTCGAGCGCGACCGGGATGGCGACGCCGGCAAGCCCGGCAGTCGCGATGTTGATCACCATGGCCGAGGCGATCACCGCGCCGAGCTTGATCGCGACCGGATAGCCCAGCCAGAGCGAGAAGATCAGCGCGGTGGCGAGGCCGATCAGCAGCGCGATCGTCGCGCCGTTGAGCAGCGCGACGCGCATTTCGCGCCACAGGATGCGGCGCGTATTTGAGCGGGTCAGCTGGTTGGTGGCGATCGCGCGCACCGTCACCGCCATCGTCTGCGTTCCGGCATTCCCGCCGATACTCGCCACGACCGGCGCCATCGCCGCGAGCGCCACCAGCTCCTCGATGGCGCCGCCGAACAGGTAGATGATCGAGGCGCTCACGGAGGCGGTCAGCAAGTTCGCGGCGAGCCACCGGACGCGTGCCAGGTAGGATTCGCGGATCGGCTCGTTGATGTCGCCTTCGCCCGCGCCGGAGAGCAGCATGACGTCTTCGCCGGCTTCCTCCTGAATGATGTGGACCACGTCGTCGACGGTGATCTGCCCGACCAGCCGGCCGCTCTCGTCGACCACCGCGGCGCTGATCAGCGCGTATTTCTGGAAGCGCAGTGCCACTTCTTCCTGGTCCATCGTCACCGGGATCAGCGTTTGGTCACGCTTCATCACGTCCGTCAGCGCGATGTGGCGCGGAGTGCGCAGGATCCAGGACAGCTGGCAGGTACCCACTGGTTTGTGAGTGGGATCGACGATGAACACTTCCCAGAACTCGGTGGTCAGCTCGTCATGCTCGCGCAAGTAATCGATCAGGTCGCCGACGGTGAGGTGCTCGGGCACGGCGACCAGCTCGCGCTGCATCAGCCGGCCGGCGCTTTCCTCCGGATAGGACAGCGCGGTCTCGATCGCCGCGCGGTCCTCGGGCTCCATCTCCGCGAGGATCGCGCGCTGGTCCTCGGGCTCGAGATCCTCGATCAGCTGGACGGCGTCGTCGGTGTCGAGCTGCTCGGCGATGTCGGCGACGGCTTCGGGCGGCAGCGCCTCGATCATGTCCTCGCGCACGTAGTCGTTGAGCTCGGCGATGACCTCGTGGGTCATGAGGTCGGTGATCGCGGCGGCGAGCTCGCGCCGCTGGTCGCGTTCGAGCAACTCGAACAGGTCGGCGATGTCGGCCGGGTGGAGCGGCTCGACCAGCTCGTAGGCGCGGCCGTGATCGTGCGCCTCGAGCGCGTCGATTACCGAATCGACGAAGCGCGGCTTGAGCAGGTTGTCCTCGTCGAGCTCCTCTTCCTCCGCGCGCGGCGCGTCGATTTCCAGCTCCGGGAGGTCCTGCTCGGCCATGCCGGGCGGTCTATGCCCCTATGCCGCAAAAGCAAGCTGACATCGCCGCCTGTCACCCTATATGCGCGGCACCCCTTTAGGAGACAGACCATGGCCGACGACAAGCTCACTCTCACCCTCGACACCGGCAACGGGGAGGGCGGCGACGTGGTCATCAAGCTGCGTCCGGACCTGGCGCCCGGCCATGTCGCCCGCATTACGGAGCTGGCGAAGGAGGGCTTTTATGACGGTGTCGTGTTCCACCGCGTGATCCCGGGCTTCATGGCGCAGGGCGGAGACCCGACGGGCACGGGCATGGGCGGCAGCGAAAAGCCCGACCTCAAGGCCGAGTTCAACGAGGCGCCCCACGTGCGCGGCACGGCGTCGATGGCCCGCGCGCAGAACCCCGACAGCGCCAACAGCCAGTTCTTCATCTGCTTCGACGACGCCCGCTTCCTCGACCGTCAGTACACCGTGTGGGGCGAGGTCGAGAGCGGCATGGAACACATCGACGCCCTCCCCAAGGGCGAGCCGCCGCGCGAGCCGGGGAAGATCGTCAAGGCGACGGTGGGGTAAGGCAGCTCGAAGTTGGCGGGACGCCCATCGAGCTGCTGAAATTTGAGATCAAAACGACCCGTATCGATATTCACGCGCTATCTCGAAGCGGACGCTGGTGACGTAGTAGCTCTTCAGCGGCTTGCCGTCCTTATCGAGTGCCGGGTCGAACTCGAACGCGTGCTGGATGTCGGCGCAACTGCTTTCCTCGAACTCCGGGTCGCTTAGCGGCATCTGGATGTGGCACTCGGTGACGCGGCCGGTCTCGTCGATGTCCAGCCGGATGTTGACGAGGCCCGGCAAGCTCCGTTGCACCATCTTGGGCGGATAGCCGATCATCCGCGCCGCCTGTGCGAGGTCAATGGGTGCTGCGGAGCGGGCGAGCGTCTTGTGGGCCTCGACGTCGATTCCCCAGTGGGTCATCAGTTCGTCGATGCATTCGTTGAGCAAGAGAATTGGCTTCTTGAGAGGGCCGGTTTCGAGGACCAGTTCGTCTCCGAAGGCCCGCGAGATGCTTAAGCTGTCGAGCGTTGCTGCCGCTTCGGCTTCCATGGTCGCCAAGTCGATCCCAGCGGGGAGTGAGGGCGGCTCATCGGGCCCGACCCTCGGGGAAAGCAGCGTATGGCGGAAGATCACGCCTTCGAAGTTGTCGTCGAAATAAGCGTAGAGCGGGTTCTCGTGGTCCTCCCATTCGCCCTCATCGCCGAAGCGCAAGCGGAAGTTTCTCCTCGTCATCCTCGCCCGGGATGCGATGGTCGTCTGCAGGTTGATCCCCGGCGCGAAGCGGCGCATTTCAAGCTGGGTCTGCTGGTCCCCCTCGCCAAAGGTTCGGCGCAGCGCGCAGCTGTCGGCTTCGTAGGTGAGCTCCCAAGGCGAGCTCGGCTCGAGAGCTAGCGGCTCGTTAGCCGCCGCCGGCTGGCAGATAACGGCCGCGATCCCCGCGGCGACGATCAGGCAACGGAATCCCATCGCAACTCCCCCAACACGCAAGGTTTCGCGTGCACCCCGAACAATTGCAACTCCGGGATGTCGAAAGCGGCATGGAGCGCGTCGGCGCCGCTCCGCAAGGGCGAGTCGCCGCGCGGGCCGGGCAAGATCGTCGAGGCGGCGGTGAGGCGATCGAAGAAGCCGCCCGGCTTCGGCTACGAGGAGAAGATCACCTTGGTGATCCAGTAACTGGCGATTGGCTTGCCGTCCTTGTCCAGCGCCGGCTCAAATTGGAAGGCGCGCTGGATGTCCGCGCAACTGCTTTCCTCGAACGCCGGATCGCTCAGCGGCATCTGGATGCTGCAGCCTGTGATTTTTCCCGTCTCGTCGATGGAGAGGCGGATATTCACCAGTCCGGGCATATGCCGCTCGGCCATCCGGGGGGGATAGTCGAGCATGCTCGCGCTTGAGCGCCAATTGAGCGGCCGCGCCCCTCGCGAGAGGGTCTTGTGCGCCTCGACGTCGATGTTCCAGTGAGTCATCAACTCGTCGACGCAGACTTGCAGAGCCTCGATCGGGGCACTGAGGTTTCCGAGCCGCAAGGTGAATTCGCCGCCGATGCCGCGCAGACTGATCGAGTTTATCGTGGCCGCCTGCTGTCTCTCGATCGCTCTGATGTCGATGGACTTGAAATAGGCCGCTCGTTCGGCCTCATCCTCGATTGACTCCAATTCGGGCAGGTCAACGAAGGAGGGCTCGATGATCACACCCTTGAGCCCGTCTTGGCGCGTTACGGCGATCCCAAGGCCGGGTTCCTGCCAGTCCTCGTCGTCGGTGAAGCGGTAACTGACGCGCGACCGGACAGGTGCGCGCGCACGGCTGCTGGCGACGATTGTCTGCAAGCCCCATCCGGGCGCAAAGCGACGAATTTCGAGGGTGGCCTGATCCTCGGCCGTCCCGAACGTCCTCATCAGCGCGCAACTGTCGATATCGTAATCGATGTTCCACGGTCCGCTCGGCGCCAGCACGGCCTGGGCCGCCGCCGGACTCCCCATCGCCGCCGAGAAAGCGAACGCTCCTGCCCACAGACCGACTTTCATCGTATATCCCCCCAAACCCCCTCCCGATGGCGGGAGGCGCGCGAGCCTACTCCTGTTCGCGCGTCGGCGCGACGTTGCGATACTTGATGTACCACTTGCCGTCGACCTTCACGAGGTCGTCGACGCCCTGTCCCGCCGCGGCCATGATCGGCGCCGTGGGACTGCCGATCCGGCCACCGGTGCCGAACACAGTCTGGTGGTAATAGTGGAAGCGTGCGGTGTCCGGGCCGGTGAACTCGAGCCACTGGTTCATCGTGAAGTGGTGCATCTTGCCGATCGTCTCGCCCTGCTGGCGGCGCTGCTCCTGCCCGGCGGCGAGATCGGTGATCATCTTCTTGAGCGCTTCGTGGCCCTTCACCTGCCCGAAGGCGCCGTCGGGAGTGAAGTTGGCGGCATAAGCTTCGGCATCGTAGTGATCTAGTGCGCGGTCATAGCGCCACATCAGCGCCTCGATCGCCTCGCGGTCGGCGTAGCGCTGGACGAGCTGCTCGGGCGTCAGCTGTGCCGCGTCCTGGGCCAGCGCGGGGCCCGGGATGGCGGCGAGCAGCAGCGCCCCGATCGCCGCGGGGCGGGCGCGGCTCACCCGCGTTCCCCCGCCGGCGGGCCCGCGGGCAGCGTTGCGGGATCCCAATGCTCGTCGGCCTTGCCGTCCACGAAGCGCCAGGTGTCAAACCATGTCGTAGTGTAGCTCTGGCTGGGATTGTCGGCGTAAGGCACTGAGCGCTTGGTCAGGATGGTGACGTAGTCGCCTTCGGCCTGGACCGCGACCACCGCGTTCGGATCCTCCGCGCTCAACGCGGGACAGGGATCGAGCTTGGGCCGCCGGGCGATCTGAGTGAAGAAATAGACCACGCCTTCGAGCCCCGAGGCCGCCATTGGATTATGCTGGATGTACTTGTCGGTCAGCCACTCGCCGGCGCGGTCCCAGTGATTGCACTTCAAGAGCTCACGCTGGATGTGCAGCGCTGCCTGCTTGTTGCGGTGGAGCGTAGGATCGGGGCTGGTGAACAGCGATTCGGGATCGGGGTGGCCAATGACTGGATCGCTCAGCGCCCGCATCGGCGCCTGGGCGGCGGCGGGCAGGGCAAGCGCGGCAGCGGCGGCGGCGAGCAAAAGCAGCTTCGGTTTCATCGGACGTTCCCTCTCCTGAACTCGTTTCGATGACTTTGCCCGAAAACGCCGCCTAGAGTCGAGCCTCGACAAGCCAATCGTGAAACAGGCGCACCGGCCGGGTCTCCAGCTCAACCGGTCGGCACACGAACCAGTAGCTGTAAGGGCTGTCGATGTCGGCATCATACAGCAGCGCGAGGCGCGGATCGTTGTGCCGCTTGAGGTGGTCATCGTGCATGATCGCGATGCCGAGCCCCTGCGCCGCGGCCTCCAGAATCAGCTGGCCCGAATCGAAGTGGTCGACCGCCGCCGGCTGCAGACCCTTGAGGCCGAGCGCGTCCTTCCACGCCTCGAAGCTCAGCGTCATGTCGGTGTGGATCAGGAACGTCTGCCTGGCGAGTTTGTCGAAGTCCGGTTCCGGGCCGAGCTCTTCAGCCAGCGCACGCTGGCAAATCGCGTGGACCTTGTTCTGGTCGAGTTGGACCATGTGGAACGACGGGTCCGGGTCCGTCACCAGCGCGATCGCAGCATCGAGCGTGTCGCCGACACGGTCGAGCAGGTGCGGGCCGGTGTCGATGTCGATATGCAGCCGTGGATGCTTCTGGCGCAGCTCGGGCAGGCGCGGGAACAGGCGCTGGGTGCCGAAAAGCGGCAGCACGCCGAGCCGCAGGCGGAGCAACTGCAGGTTCTCCGACTGGGTCTCTACCGCGACCGCGAGCGCCTCGAGATGCGGCGCGACGATGTCGTAGAAGTGCCGGCCCTCGTCGGTCAGCTTCATCGCCTGGCCCGAGCGCGAGAACAGCTTGCGGCCAGTGAATTCCTCGAGATTGGCGATCCGGCGCGACAGCGCCGAAGGAGAGAGCCCAAGCTCGCCTGCCGCCGCGCGCGCCGATCCGAGGCGCACCGTACGCACGAACGCTTCAAGCGCGCGGAGGGGAGGAAGGCGGCGCACGGCGAATCACTGTTCAGAAAAAGGCCACTCGTGTCGAGGACTTGGAGCGGAGGGGCTGGGGAAAGCGGCCAAATCCCACTCTTCCACAAGCGGGGGCACTCTATCCCGCCTCTTCCTCCGCCAGCTCGGTATCGGGCCGGTGCAGACGCAGCCGGGTGACATGCGTCTCGTCACCGCCGGTAACCTCGATGCACCAGCCGCTCGGGTGACGTAGCACCGCGCCGACCGGGGGGACCTGCTCGGCGAGCACGAAGGCGAGGCCGCCGAGGGTATCGACCGCCTCCTCGACGTCGGCGCTTCGCGACTCGCCGACGGGCGCGGCCCCCGCGTCCCGCTCGGCGCGCGCAGCGGCATCCCACATGCCTTCTCCAATGGATACCACCAGATCGACTGGAGCCTCGTCATGCTCGTCCTCGATGTTGCCGACGATTTCTTCGACGAGGTCCTCGATAGTGATGATCCCGTCGGTGCCCGAGAACTCGTCGACCACGATTGCGAGATGCGTGCGCCGCGCGCGCATGTCGGCGAGCACGTCGAGCGCGCCGCGCGCCTGCGGCACGTAGAGCGGCTGCCGCATGAGCACCGTCCAGTCGGCAGGCGGCGGCTTGCCCGTGGCGAGGAACGGGAAGACATCCTTGATGTGCATCATGCCGATCACGTGATCGAGCGACTCGCGATAGACGGGCATGCGTGAATGGCCATGCTCGGCGAATTGGGCGACCAGCTCGTTCCAGCTCGCTTCGGCGGCAATCGCGATGATCTCACCGCGCGGGATGGCGACATCGTCGGCGTCGTGCTCGCTGAAATGGAGCAGGTTGCGCAGCATGGTGAGCTCGGCCGGCGAGAGGTCGCCCTTCGCCGGCTGTTCGTCGCCATTGGCCTGCTCGCCCTCGTGCTCGGCGATCGCTTCCTCGATCTGCGCGCGCAGCGAGGTCTCGCCTTCGTCATCGAAGAAGTTGCGGATCGCGTTCCACAAGCCGCGTTTACTGTCCGCGTCTCCGTTGCTGGAGTCGCCGTGCCTGTCGTCGGGCATTGCCCTGTGCTTTCCCCTTATGAAGCGCCGCCATATGGGTCCGCGACCCCCAGGAGCGCAAGCGCCTTCGTTTCGAGGGCCTCCATGGCGTCGGCATCGTCGGGCGAGGTTTCGTGGTCATGGCCGGCCAGATGGAGCAGCCCGTGAACGATCAGATGCGCCGAATGGTCCCCGAGCGAGATGGCCTTGTCGGCGGCTTCCCGGGCGCAGGTTTCGTAGGCTAGCGCCACGTCGCCGAGCAGCTCTGGCGGGCCCGTCTCCGATAGCGCGAGCAGCTCCTCACGGCGCAGCATCGGGAACGACAGCACATTGGTCGCCTTGTCGCGCTGCCTCCATTCGCGGTTGAGCGCGTGGATCTCGGCATCGGAGGTAAACAGCAGGCTGGCCGAAAGGCGCGGGTTGGCGAGCTCGGGCGCGACCTGGACGGCCGCCTCGGCGGCACGCTCGGCCAGCACCTCCCATTCGCCCACGGGCCACGGCTCCTCGATGTCGACCTCGAGCTCCATCACCCCGGGACGTTCGTCCCTTCGTAGGCCTCGACGATACGCCCGACGATCGGGTGGCGCACCACGTCGGCGGTGGTGAAGCGGGTGACGCCGATGCCTTCGATGCCGGTCAGGCGCGCGACTGCGTCGATCAGCCCGCTGTGGGTATCGCCGCCCGGGATGTCGACCTGCTTGGGGTCGCCGCAAATCACCATCCGGCTGTTCTGGCCGAAGCGGGTCAGGAACATCTTCATCTGTTCGCGGGTGGTGTTCTGCGCCTCGTCGAGGATGACGAAGGCATCGCTCAGCGTGCGACCGCGCATGAACGCGATCGGGGCGATCTCGATCTCGCCGCTGGCTATGCGACGATCGACCTGCTCGGGCGGCATGCAGTCGTACAGCGCGTCATAGAGCGGGCGCAGGTAGGGATCGACTTTCTCCTTCATGTCGCCGGGAAGGAAGCCGAGCCGCTCGCCGGCCTCGACCGCCGGGCGACTGAGGATCAGCCGCTGCACGCTCCCCGTTATCAGCTGGCTGACCGCCTGCGCGACCGCCAGGTAGGTCTTGCCGGTGCCCGCCGGGCCGAGCGCGAAGATCATGTCGCGGCTCGCCAGCTGGCGCATGTAGTCGGCCTGCATCGCGGTACGCGGCACGATCGTCTTGCGCCGGGTCCGGATCATGATCGGCGGGCCCTTGGCGTCGCCGGTAATGATCCCCTCGAGCGTCGGCTCGTTCGACATCGCGATCAGCGCCTCGATCGTGCCGGCGTCGAGCTCCTGCCCCGTCAGGAGCTTCTCGTGCATCGACAAAAGCACTTCGCGAGCGCGGGCAACGTCGTCTTCATGACCCTCGATCGCCACCTTGTCGCCGCGCGCGGCAATGAGCACGCCGAGGCGGTTCTCGATCTGCACTAGGTTGGCATCGAACTGGCCGAACAGCGCGCCGAGCATCGCCTGCTCGTCGAAACGGACTTCCACCCGGGCGCGGCGCGCGGCATCGCGGCGATCTTCCGGGTGGGCGAGCGCCGAACTGCCTTCGGCGCGGGTTGCTTTACGGGCCATGCGCTCCTTTCGGACTGTGAGTCGAAAGATAGGCTCGGGCGCGAGGCACGCAAGCCGCGCACCCTCGCTCCGCCGTGGAAAGTAATCGAACTGTAACGCGGTTCAGACGCCGACGGTTTCGAACAAGCGGCCGCGCAGCGAGTTGGGGCCGGCCTCGGCCAGTTCGACTTCGACAATCGCCCCGATCGCCGCCTCACCCTCGAAGTGGACCGACTGCAGCCACGGCGACTTGCCAAGCCATTGGCCCGGATGCTTGCCGCGGCGCTCGACGAGGACTTCGCAACGCCTGCCGACCGAGGTCTCGTTGTACGCGAGCTGGTCGCGGTTGAGCGCGGCCTGGAGGCGCTGCAGGCGCTCGTCCATGACCTCGCGGGGGATCTGGTCGTCCATCGCCGCCGCCGGAGTGCCGGGGCGGGGCGAGTACTTGAAGCTGAATGCCTGGGCGTAGCCGACCGCGTCGACTAGCCGCAGAGTTTCCTCGAACTCGGCCTCGGTTTCCCCTGGAAAGCCGACGATGAAATCGCCGCTGAGCGCGATGTCCGGGCGGGCGATGCGGAATCGATCGAGCAGCTTGAGGTAGCTGTCGGCGGTGTGGCTGCGGTTCATCGCCTTGAGCACCCGATCGCTGCCGCTCTGCACCGGCAAGTGCAGGAAGGGCATCAGCTTGTCGACTTCCGCATGGGCACGGATCAGACCTTCGGTAACGTCGTTGGGATGGCTGGTCGTATAGCGAATCCGCCGCAAATCCGGCAGCTTGGCCAGCTCTCTGATCAACTCACCGAAGCTGATAGCGCCGTCGCTCCACGCGTTGACGTTCTGCCCGAGCAGCGTGATCTCGCGCGCACCGGCTTCGACCAGGATCTCAGTCTCGCGCAGCAAGTCGCTGAACGGACGCGATATTTCAGCGCCGCGCGTGTAGGGAACGACGCAGTAAGTGCAAAACTTGTCGCACCCTTCCTGAATGGTCAGGAACGCGCTCGGTCCCGAGCGGCGACGCGGCGGCAGCGCGGCGAACTTGGCGTCGGCCGGCATGTCGGTGTCCGCTGCGCGCTCGCCTTTCGCGACGCGGTCGATCATCTCCGGCAGGCGGTGATAGGCCTGCGGGCCGACCACCAGGCCGACTCCCGGTGCGCGAGCCATAATTTCCTCGCCCTCGGCCTGAGCGACGCAGCCGGCGACCGCGATCATCGGCGGCGCCTCGCCGCCCGCCTTCACCAGCCGGCCGATGTCCGAATAGACTTTCTCGGCCGCCTTCTCACGGATGTGGCAGGTGTTGAGCACGACGAGATCCGCGTCCTCGTCTTCGAGCGCAACGCGCATGCCCGTCTCCGCAAGCAGCTCGGCCATGCGCTCGCCGTCGTAGACGTTCATCTGGCAGCCGAAGCTCTTAACCCTGAAGGTCTGGGGGGATCCGCTCTGTCGCATGAGGTCGGGCATGTAAGGGATCGGCGCCGGGCTTTCAAACGCGCAGAAGCTGACGCGCAAGGGGGATTAGAGGTGTTACCTTCCATGATCGGGAATTCAGCCGGCAAATACCCGGAATCCCTCGGAAATGCCCGCCCAACGCTGACGCGGTACGAGGGGACGAGGTGTCACCTTCCAATTTGGCGCCACGGCCGGCGCGAGTGGCGGCACGGACCGTCGATGGTTCCTGGGATCGGGGGCGAGGGCGAGTCACGACGCAGGCATGGCAGACTCGGCCCGTTGTAGGAAAGCTATTTGGCGAGTTCTCCCGCGATCGCCGCCTGCGCCGCGGCTGTCATGGTCTTGCGGCTGGCGAGCGCTTCTCCCGAAAGCGGCTCGAGGAAGCGGATGGTCAGATCGACTCCGCGTCGCGCGAGGATCTTGCGGACATTGGCCATGCCCGGCTCGCCATTGACCCAGGCGATCTCGGCGGCGTCTCGATAATCGAGCGCGACCGGCTGGATCGGCACTTCGCCGGCCAGCGGCTCGACAGCGGAGAGGAGCGAGCTCTTGAACGGAAGCATGACCGTGCCGTCGCTGGTCGTGCCTTCGGGAAAGATCACTACCGGCCTCGCGCCCAGCGCGGCGCGGACCTGCTGGACCTGCTCGGCTACGGAGCCGCGCCGCTCGCGCGTGACGAACACGGTGTCGTTCTGGTCGCACAGCCACTTCAGCCCGCCATGGCCGGTGAGCCCGCTGTGCGCGACGAAGATCGCCCGGCTCGTTCCGGCGAGCGCGAGGATGTCGAGCCAGCTGACATGATTGGCGAGCAACAGCGCACCGGGCCTCGGCGCGCCTTCGGTGCGCACGCGAAGGCCGGCGATCCGGCCCATGGCGCCGAGAAAGATGGGTGGTACCAGTTCGCGTCGGCCGGCGAGTTTGGCAACCACGTGAAGCGGCACGAGCGTGAGGAAGCCGAGCGCAACACCCAGCCATCTCAAGACTGCCCGCAATCCCCCCAGAAGATCAATCCTCGCGGTCGATGCGGACGCCGTAGAGCTCCATCCGGTGGTCGACGAGCCGGTAGCCGAGCTTCTCCGCGATCTGTTTCTGGAGCGCTTCCAATTCGGGATCGACGAATTCGACCACCTTACCAGTTTCGACGTCGATCAGGTGGTCGTGGTGCGCCTCGGGCGCGGCTTCGTAGCGAGCGCGGCCGTCGCCGAAATCGTGACGGTCGAGGATCCCCGCTTCCTCGAACAGCCGCACGGTGCGGTAGACAGTGGCGATCGATATCTTCGGATCGATCGCAGCCGCGCGCTCGTGTAGCGCCTCGACGTCGGGGTGATCCTCGGCCTCGGACAGGACGCGTGCGATGACGCGGCGCTGTTCGGTGATCCTCAGGCCCCTCTCGGTGCAGAGCGCTTCGAGGTCTATGGGTTGGTGCAAAGCGGGCCCCGTTCAGATGCAAATGCGCCCCACCACTATGGAAGCGGCGGGGCGCTTTTTCAACCGCGTGAGCAGGGCTTCAAGCTGGGGTTTTCTTGCGCCGGCCCCGCTTCTGCCCGGGCTTGCGGCCGAGGCCGATTTCCTTGGCCAGCACGCGCCGGCGCTCGGCATAGTCCGGCGCGACCATCGGATAGTCGGCCGACAGGCCCCAGCGGGCACGATACTCGGCCGGAGTCAGGCCGTGGTCGGTCATCAGGTGGCGCTTGAGCATCTTCATCTTCTTGCCGTCTTCAAGGCAGACGATGTGATCGTTCTTGACCGACGACCGTATCGAAACGGCCGGCTCGAGCTTCTCCTCGACGGCCGGAGCCGCGCCGAGACCGGCCAGCGCCCCATAAACGTTCTGGATAAGTGCCGGCACTTCGTCGACCGAGACGCCGTTGTTGCTGACATGCGCTGCGACGATGTCCGAAGTCAGCGTAATCAGGGTTTCTGCGATATCGTTTTCAAAACTTGCCATTGTAGCCTCTTCTTTGCGACCGCTCGTTCTTGTTGACCCACGCTGTTTGCATGCGCGGCGAGCACCGGGACTCTGCGCCTTTCTTTAGGGTCTGACAAGCGCTGTACAAAGTATTTACCAGTCTTGTTGACGCTAGGTGACTAATGGCCCTGCGTCATCACAGCGGGCAAAGGTAATCGCATCGAGCGGAGCGCCCTTGCCGCGACGGTAATAGGCCCTGCGTCGGCCGACACTTGCAAAGCCGTGCCGACGATATAGCGACTCGGCCGGATTGCCTTCGCGCATTTCAAGAAACAGCCGCACCGCGCCGCGTGAGCGCGCTTCGAAGAGGAAGCGTGCAAGCAGGGCCGAGCCGATCCCGCGCCCGCGAAGATAAGGAACGACCGCGATCAGCAGCAGCTCCTCCTCGTCTGCCGCACCGCGCGAGAGGACGAAGCCGGCTGCTTCCTGTTCCCCGATGAGCGGACGGCCGCTGGATTCTGCCAGCAAGTAATGGGTATTGGGCAGGAGCAGCGCGTCCTCGACCTGCTGACGCGTCCAGGCCTCGCCGAAGGCGGGATCGAACGCCGCTTCCATCACCGCCATAATCCGGTCGAGGTCGTCGGTCATGCGGGCAACCGGGCGTCGGGTGGGCGGCCGTAGAGCGGGGAAAGGTCGGCGGTGAGCAGCGATTGCGGCAAGGCGAAGAACCGGCGCGCGTCGGGGAGGAGGTCGAGGACGGTCTGATCGGGTCCGGCAAAGAAAGCCAAGTCTTTCGCCTTGCTCCCCGCGATGACCGGATAGCGGCAATCCGAACCGGCTTGGGTCGGGGTAAGCGAATGCGCGTTGTCCTCGGGCAAACCATCGGACCCGAAGTCCTGCACGAACCATTCACCGTGGCCGCCGGTCATGCAAACGGTCACCGGACCGGGCTGGATTTCTCGTGCCATGGCCGCCACCAGTGCCAATGTAGGATACCCGAGCACATCCGCCCGCCATGCCAGACCGAGTGCCCGGGCGACGGCGAGGCCGATGCGCACGCCCGTGAAGCTTCCGGGTCCGAGCGAGACGCAAATCCGATCCGCGTGCCCCTTGTCCGGTAGCTCGGCGATCATCGGCACCAGCCGCTCGGCATGGCCGCGCCCGATCACTTCATACGATCCGGCAAGCGGCACTCCGTCCTCGAACAAGGCAGCCGAACAAGCCTCGGTGGCGCTATCGATGACCAGCGTCCGCACGCGGCGGGCCTACAGTAAGCGATTGAAAACGTCGAATTCGGGCCGCGGACTGCGCCCGAAAATGCTGGCCGGGTCGCCGTAGCCGATTGCGCAGATGAAGTTCGAGCGGACGCTCGGCTGGTCGGCGAAGAACTCCGCATCGACCGCCGCATTGTCGAACCCCGACATCGGCCCGCAGTCCAAGCCGAGCGCGCGGGCCGCGATCATCAGGTAGGCGCCTTGCAGCGATGAATTGCGGAACGCGTTGGCCTGGCGCAGCTCCTCACTGCCGGTGAACCAGCTACGCGCGTCGGTGTGCGGGAACAGCCACGGCAGCTGCTCATGGAACTCAAGGTCCATGCCGACGATCACGCAGACGGGCGCGCCGGTGATCTTGGGTTGGTTCTTGTCCATCGCGTGGGCGGCGAGCCGCGCTTTGGCTTCGGGCGATTTGCACCAGACCAGTCGCGCCGGCTGCTGGTTGGCCGAGGTCGGCCCCATCTTCATCAGATCGTAGATCGCGCGGATCTGCTCTTCGCTGACGTCGCGGTCGAGCCACGCGTTGTAGCTGCGCGCCGTACGGAACAGCTGGTCGAGCGCGACATCGTCGAAGGGGTTGGCCATCAGGCGGCGCGGACCTCTGTGACCTCGGGCACGTAGTGCCTGAGCAGGCCTTCGATTCCCTGCTTGAGCGTCGCGGTCGAGCTCGGGCAGCCCGAGCAAGCGCCCTGCATCGTCAGGTAGACGACGCCATCACGATAGCCGCGGTAGCGGATGTCGCCGCCGTCGCCGGCCACCGCCGGGCGCACGCGGGTCTCGATCAACTCCTTGATCTGCTCGACTATCTCGGCATCGGCCGGATCGTCGTCGATCGCCTCTTCATCGGCTGGGACTGCAATGCTGCTGGCGTCACCGCCGGCGAAGAGCGGCGCTTGGCTGATGAAATGATCGAGCAGCACGGCCACGACTTGCGGCTTCAAGACCGACCAGTCGGCCCCCGGCGCCGCGGTGACCGATACGAAGTCGCGGCCGAAGAATACGCCCGTCACGTCTCCGGTGTCGAACAGGGCCAGCGCCAGCGGCGAAGCCTCGGCGTCCTCCGGCGAAGCGAAGTCCCGCGTGCCCGCAGACATGACTGGCTGGCCGGGAAGGAACTTCAGGGTCGCGGGATTAGGCGTGGTTTCGGTCTCGATGAACATGGTGTGCGATGTAGGAGGCGGGGAGGCCGCCCGCAAGCAAGGCTCCCTTGGATGATCCCAAGGCGGACATTCACTAGCCCTTCATAACTTGCGCGCCTATCTGAGCGCCGTCATGACCCTCCACTCGCGCCTGCTGCGCGCCTTCGCTCCGTTCCTGCTGCTTGCCCCGCTGCCGCTCGCCGCGCAGCAGGCGGCCGCTCCCGCGACAACCGCGACGACGCTGCCGGCGCCGCGCTATGCGCAGCCCAATGACCCTTGGATCTATCGCGGCACCGACATCCCGATCGATCAGGAATGGCTGTTCGGCGAGCTGCCCAACGGAGTGCGTTACGCGGTACGCCGGAACTCGGCGCCGCCGGGCCAGGTGGCGATCCGCGTGCGCATCGACGCCGGCTCGCTGCATGAGAACGATTCGGAGCTCGGTTTCGCGCACCTGATCGAGCACCTGACGTTTCGCCAGTCGAAGTATCTCGGTGTGGCGCAGGCGATTCCGCATTTTCAGCGCCTGGGCGCAAGCCTCGGCCACGACACTAACGCGGTCACCAGCCCGACCCAGACGGTCTACAAACTCGACTTGCCCAACGCGACCGCGGTCAGCCTCGAGGACAGCATCCGGGTGTTTTCGGGCATGATCCGCGAGCCGGTCCTGAACCGGACCAATCTCGCCGCCGAAGTGCCGATCGTGCTGGCCGAGCGGCGCGAGCGCGACGGCGTCGAGCGCCGCGCCGCCGAAGCGACGCGCGAGGTCTTCTTCGCCGATCAGCTTTTGGCCAAGCGCAGCCCGATCGGCATGGTGGCGACCCTGCAGGGCGCGACACCCGAAGCTGTGCAGGCTTTCCATCGCCGCTGGTACCGGCCGGAAAATGCGGTCGTCGTCGCCGTCGGCGATGCGGACCCGCTCCAGATGGCGGCCATGATCGAGAAGTACTTCGCCGACTGGCAGGTGCCCGGCCTGCGCGAACCCGAGCCCGATTTCGGCGACCCGCAGGCTCCGCGCGGGGCCGACCCGGCGAATCCGGTCGGCGAGACTCGCGTGATCGTCGAGCCCGGTCAGGCTCGTTCGCTCAGCTATGCGGTGATGCGTCCGTGGCAGCAGGTCACCGACAACATGGAATACAACCGCGGGCTGATGCTCGATGCGCTCGCGCAGGCGATCCTCAACCGCCGGCTCGAGGCCGGAGCGCGCGAGGGCGGCAGCTACCTGTTCGCCGCGGCCGAGCGCGACAAGACCAGCCGCTCGGCCGACGCCACTTACGTTGCGATAACCCCGCTGGGCGACGATTGGCAGGCGGCGCTGAAGGATGTCCGCGCGGTCATCGCCGATGCGATCGCCACGCCGCCGAGCCAGGCCGAGATCGACCGCGAAGTGGCCGAGTTCGATGTGGTGTTCGCGAATCTGGTCGACCAACGCAGCAACCTTGCCGGGTTCCAGCTGGCGGATGACATCGTGGAAGCCGTCGATATCCGCGAGGCAGTCGCGACGCCGGAGGTAAGCCTGGACCTGCTGCGCGGGATGCGCGACCGTTTCACGCCAGCGGCGTTGCACGAGCGCACCAGGGCATTGTTTGAAGGCGTGGTGATCCGCGCGCTTTATCTGACCCCCGAGAGCGGCGAAGCCGATGCCGCGGCGCTGCGCACCGCTTTGCTCGCGCCGATCGAAAGCTCTCTGGCGGCACGGCCGTCGGCCGATCCTCTCGCATTCGCCGACCTGCCGCCGATCGGCACCCCTGCGCAGCCCGCCGCGCGTGAGCCGCTCGGCCTCTTCGTCAACAACGACGTCGAGAAGGTCACGTTCGCCAACGGTGCGCGCGCGCTGTTGTTGCCGACCACGCACGAGCCCGGCCGTGTCACCGTGCGGGTGCGTTTCGGAAGTGGGCTGCAGGGCTTTTCGCCGGAAGAGGCGGTCTATGCCCAGCTCGGCGAGCAGGCGCTGGTCGCTTCGGGGTTCGGCGAACTCGGGCTCAACGAGCTCGACCGGATCGCCACCGGCCGCAAGTTCGGCTTCGACTTCAAGATCGAAGAGGGGACGTTCGTCCTCGAGGCGCTGACCCGCAAGGAAGACCTTGCCGACCAGCTTTACCTGTTCGCCGCCAAGCTCGCCATGCCGCGCTGGGACGCTGCGCCATTCGAACGCGCGAAGGCGACCGCGCTGCTCGCCTACGACAGCTACGACAGCAAGCCCGAGGGCGTGATCCAACGCGACCTCGAATGGCTGCTGCACGGCCGCGATCCGCGTTTCGGCACGCCCGATCCCGCCGCACTCCGTGCGGCCACCGCGGAAGGCTTCCGCACGGTCTGGTCGCGCCTGCTGACACAAGGACCGATCGAAGTACTGGTGTTCGGCGACTTTGAGCGCGAGTCGACCGTCGAGGCGCTGTCACGCACATTCGGCGCGCTGCCCCAGCGGAGTCCTTCGCCGCCGGCGGTGCTTGCTTCGCCGCCCGCGTTCCCGGCGGCCAACGCACAGCCTTTCGTGCTTACCCATCGCGGTCAGGCCGACCAAGCCGCCGCGGCGATCGCGTGGCCGACCGGCGGCGGCTCGCTCGCCCTTCCGCAGGGTCGCAAGCTCGAGCTCCTGGCCGAGCTGTTCTCGAACCGCCTGATGGACGCGCTACGCGAGCGCGCCGGCGCGAGTTATTCCCCCTACGTCCGCTCAACCTGGCCGCTCGATGTCTCCGGCGGCGGGAGTATCATGGCGATGGCGCAGCTGCCGCCCGAGCGGGTACCCGACTTCTTCACCGCTGCCGACCAGATCGCGATGGACCTCGCCACGACCGGTCCGACGGCCGACGAGCTCGCGCGCGTGACCGAGCCGATGCGGCAATTGCTCAACCGGGTTTCGAACAGCCATATGTTCTGGCTCAACGAGCTCGAGGGCGCGGCGTTCGATCGCAACCGGCTAGCGTGGACTCCGACCTTCATGCACGATTACACCGAAGTCACGCCCGAGGAGATGAAGGCCCTCGCGGCGCGTTATCTCGGCGCGCACGGCGGTTTCCGGGTCGCGGTGCTGCCCGATCAGCTTGCATCGCGCGGCGGTGACTGAGGCTCGCTGCACCAGGCGAAGGTTGTCGCGGAAACTATAACCGATGTAACATTTGCCCCGCGCGTCTGGTGGGAGTAGGGGCGCGGCCCTTCTAGGACTCATTGGATTTTCGACGTGGCTACGAATTGGACTCCCGACGGCTGGAAACGCTTCGAAGCGAAGCACCTGCCCGTGTACGAGGATGCCGCGGGCCTGGCGGCGGCGGAAACGACGCTCGGGAACTTCCCGCCACTGGTCTTCGCCGGCGAGGCGCGGGCACTCAAGGCGTCGCTCGCCGAGGTAGCTGCGGGCAAAGGATTCCTGCTCCAGGGCGGCG
>CBHCZH010000044.1:0-23739 GCA_965977975.1 uncultured bacterium | reverse complement strand
AGCACTTCGTTCTCGATCTGGTGGTTGTAGTTGAGGTTGAAGAACCAGCGCCCGCGGCCGTCGGGACTGCCGCCCCCTCCCATGAAGCCGCCCCTGCCGCCGCCAGGGCCGCGGAATCCGCCTCCGCCGCCGCCCGGACCTCTGAAGCCGCCGCCGCCCGGTCCGCCTGGACCAATAATCACGACCTCGCCGCCGCCTGGAGGCTGGCCGCCCTGCCCCTGCTGATTGCGACCCTGCCCTGGCCGGGGTTCGCCGCTGCAGAACTGGGTGCGCAGTTGGTTCAGACGCTCGGTGTCGATCTTGCCGTCGGGGCCTTTTAGGCGTTCGAGCATCTGCGGCGGCAGCGCCGCGAGCTGCTCCTCGGTGATCGCCGGCGCTTCTTCACCGGGTTTCGGACAGAACTGCTCCCGTAGCTGCGCGAGGCGCTCGGGATTCATGCCGGGTCCTCCGAACGTTACGTTGCCGCTGCACATCTGGGTGCGGAATTCGGCCCAGCGCTCAGGATTGACGGTCCCGTCGGCGTTGCCGATCCGGTCCAGCAGGGGCTGCGGCAGGCCTTCGAGATCGGCCGGACCCGGCACCAAACTGGTTGCATCCGGCGCGCAAAACCGCGTGCGGAGTTGCTGAAAAACTTGGCGGTTGGACCCGCCGGGACTCTCACCCTGCCCGCCCCGGCCGGCGCGGAAGACCTGGGCCAGCGGATTGTTCTGCTGCTGCGCCGCCGCTTGCGGCCGCGCCTTGCCGAACGGGCCGGTGAAGAAGAGCCCGACCTGGAGTCGTGTCGTGTCTTGCTGGGCAAGGGTAATCGGCCGCTGGTCAATTTGGACAATGCGGCCATCTACGCCTCGCGTCACGCGGCCTGGGAAGGCTGCCTCGATGGTCGGCGTAAGCAGCGGGAACCCCGAGGCGACGTCGTCGGAATGGTTCTTGAACAGCTCGACGTTGAGCCGGCCCTGCTGAATCGCGGAGGTGAACTCCGGCAGCTGCCAGTTGATCCCGAAACGCCAGTCGCGCTGGCTTTGCGCCGGCAGCAGCGGGTTCCCGCCGCTGATTACGGTGGCGAGCACCGTCTCGCTGCGCGCCAGATCGAACACCGGCACGTTGACTGTGGCAATCTCCGGATTGCCGAGCTGGGCGAGCGATGGCGCCGCGTCCCGCGCGACGTAATTGACGTTGAAGTTGAGCCGTTCGGTGATCCCCCAATTGAGGCCCACGCTCCAGTCGGTGAGCGTGCCGAAGTCCGACAGGCGGTTGACGCCGCCCTGCAGGTTGAGGCTGAGGTCGCCGATCGCCGCGCCGAACTCCTCACGCCGACTGGTAATCGGAATGCCGATGTTGACGCCCGCCGACAGGTCGCCGCGCTTGAGCGAGGTCGTGACGCCTGGATTGCGAGTGTCCTCGCTTTCGATCCGGGTGAAGTTGAAACCCGTGTCGAGCGTCAGAGTAATCTCGCCGCCCGGCAACTGCACCGGGCGGCCGACCGCCGTGACGAGCGAGTTCAGCGTGTCGGTCTTGCTGTCGGCGCGGTCGAAGCCCGCGTCGGGCAGTGCTGGGAGATCAGCATCGAGCGCGAGCGTACCCGCGGCGGCGGCAGCCTGCAGCGCCTGGAGATCGACCGGGTTGACCCGACGGTCGATCAGGCTCCGCGACACGACGTGGTTGCCGTCGGCGGTTCCGGTGATCTGCCAATCGCCGAGCCGCGTATCGATCGTGGTGCCGAGCGAATAGGTCGTGGTGCGGCTATCGACCGTCAGCGGGTCTTCCTCGCCGAACGTCCGCAAGGCGGTGGTCCCGCCGGGCGAGGTGAGGGATACCGTGTCGAGGCCCTGGAAGCGCAAGCTGTTGTCCCGGTCGAAGGCCGCGTTGAGGCTGAGCGAGGTGCGATTGCCGAGACGAGTGGTGAAGTTGCCATTGGCCTCCAACCCGGCGGTATCGGCGACCAGGCTGCGATAGGGCGCAGGGTCGGGATCGGTCGCGAAAGTCGGCGGGCTCGACTGCCTCACGCCGCGCTCAGCCTCGGTCAGAAGGCTCTGGTTCTCCCAGCCGAGATTGAAGTTGTAGCGCGATTGCCCCGCGATCTGCAGGTAAGTCGCCTCGGCCTCCTGGGACGAGTAACCGCCATCCCACGGCTGGCCGTATTCGACCTCGATCTCGCGGCTCGCATAGCTGCGCTTGAGGATGATGTTGACCACGCGCTCGTCGGGCCCGTAGCCGAACTGCTGTGCGGTGTCCGCCGCTAGCACTTCGACCTTCTCGATCGACTCCGGTGGATACGACTGCAGCTCGCGGAAGCTGGATATGCGAACGCCGTTGACCAGGATCACCGGAAAGCCGCCGCCGCGGCCGCTACCGCCGCCGGTCGACGGGCTGAGCGCCTGGATCAGCTCGGAGATCGAGCCGGCGCCGTAGGCGGCGATATCGGCCTCGCTGAGCTCCAGCACCGGCGGGGACGGAGTCTCGACGGTGCCACGCAGGCTTTGCGCCGAAACGACGATCTGGCTGTTGGTAGCCGGAGGAGGCGCTGGCGTGCCCTCGGCGGGTGCCGGTTCATTGACCGGTGCTTCTTGCGCGCCAGCGGGTGCGTTGAACGCCATGCTCAGCGAAACGGCAAGTGCTAACAGGCTGGTGGCAGGCAGAGCGCGCAAATCCAGGTTCCTCAAACACTCAGCTCCCTGAGCGGGCTCTTTGCTGCAACGCATCACGGTCGCAAGACGCGAAGGGTAATAAAGTGTCGCACATGTATCCGGGCTTTCAGAATTTGGCCGCCAAGCCGGCGCTTCCCTTTTTTTTCATCCGCCGCTATGGGCGCCCAACTCTGGAAAAGGATACCGGGACTGCATGGCCAAAGAAGAACTCCTCGAAATGCGCGGCAAGGTGGTGGAATTGCTGCCCAACGCGATGTTCCGGGTGGAGCTCGAAAACGGCCATGAAGTGCTCGGCCATACCGCGGGCAGGATGCGCAAGAACCGCATCCGCGTGCTGGTGGGCGACGAGGTGCTGTGCGAGCTCACGCCTTATGACCTGACCAAGGCGCGCATCACTTATCGCTTCATGCCCGGTCGGGGCGGCCCGGGGCCGCAGTAAGCCTGGCGGGCGTGAACGCCCCCAACCTGGTCCTCGCTTCGGCCAGCCCGCGCAGGCGGGAGCTGCTCACGCGGTTAGGCATCGAGCCGGCGCGCGTGGTCCATGCCGATATCGACGAGACCCCGCTGAAGAATGAGTTGCCGCGGGATTATGCCGTACGGATGGCGCGCGAGAAGGCGCTCGCCGCTGCAGTTCCGGATGCCCACGTGCTGGCCGGCGATACCGTGGTCGCGGTCGGGCGTCGCATTCTGCCCAAGGCCGAGGACGACAGGACTGCGCGCCGCTGCCTGGAGCTGCTCTCGGGCCGCCGTCATCGCGTGCTTTCGGCCGTCGCCCTGCTCGCGCCCAACGGCGCTCTGCGTGAGCGGCTCAGCGAGACGCAGGTCCGTTTCAAGCGGCTTTCGGGGGAAGAAATCAGCGCCTACCTCGCCGGTGGCGAATGGCATGGCAAAGCCGGCGGCTATGCGATCCAGGGGAGCGCCGAGGGGCTGATCGCGTGGATCGGTGGCAGCCACTCGGGCGTCGTCGGCCTGCCGCTGTTCGAGACGCGGGCGCTGCTCAAGTCCGCGGGGTTCGCCGTTGGCTGAGTGGCTGGTCGAGGAAGGCATCGGCGAGCATCGGGCAATCCAGCTCAAGGGTGCGCGTATCATCGCAGCGCGCGTCGAATGGCCTGGCGAGCTCGCCGTCGGCATGGTCGAGGATGCTGTACTGGTGTCGCGCGCCGCTGGCAGCCGGCGCGGCAGAGCGCGGTTTGCCAGCGGCGAGGAAGCGCTGGTCGATAAGCTTCCGCCTTCCGCCAGCGAAGGCGCGCCGATCCGGCTCGAAGTGACACGCCCCGCGCTCGGCGAACGCGGTCGCCGCAAGCTCGCGCGGACGCGGCCGACCGAAGCGGCCCCGCGCCGGGCCCCGACGCTCGCCGAACGGTTGAGGGATGAGGGACACGACGTTCGCATGGTACGCGAGTTCCCGACCGGAGACGGGTCCGAGCTTGCAGCCGAAGCCTTCGCAGGAGAAGTCGAGTTCCCCGGCGGCGTGCTGCAGTTCAGCCCCACGCCGGCAATGCTTCTCGTCGACGTAGACGGTACGCTCGACCCGCGCGCGCTGGCGCTCGCTGCGGTCGCGCCGCTGGCCGAGGCGCTGCAGCGGTTCGATGTCGGCGGATCGATTGGGATCGATTTCCCGACACTCGCATCCAGGGAAGATCGCCGAATGGTCGACGAGGCACTCGCCGCCGCGCTCGCGGATTGGCCGCATGAGCGCACGGCGATGAACGGGTTCGGCTTCGTCCAACTGGTCGCTCGGCTCGAACGGCCCTCGCTGCTTCATCGCGCGGCCTTCCAGCGTTCGGGGATGGCCGCTCGTGCGCTGCTCCGCCGTGCCGAGCTGCTGCAAGGTCCCGGCGCGCTGCTTTTATCGGGCCATCCCGCGCTTGAGGCGCAGCTGAGGCCCGAGTGGCTCGCCGAACTCGCTCGCCGCACGGGTCGCGAGGTGCGCTGGGAAGCGCGACCCACCCTTGCGCTCGAAGCTCCGCAAGCCCAACTCATCCCGCGATGACCAATCGCCCTTGCCCGATCTGCAAGAAGCCGCGCGCGCAAGAGTTCGCTCCGTTCTGCTCGAGCCGTTGCCGCGACCGCGATTTGGCGCGGTGGTTCAACGAAGGCTATGCCGTACCCGGCCCGCCCGCCGATCCGGCCGATGACTCAGGATCGCTGGCGAACGAGGAATAACCCCCTTGCCAAGGGAGCGGGCCTTGGCCATAGGCCCTCGCTCCAACTTCCGGACCGCCTTCACGAGGCAGTATCCCGGTACCTGCCCAGGTAGCTCAGTTGGTAGAGCATGCGACTGAAAATCGCAGTGTCGGTGGTTCGATTCCGCCCCTGGGCACCATCTCCTTCTCTTGCACCTCACGATCGTCGGTTTGTGTCCCGCATGCACAGGATCTGCGGTCCAGAGAGTTGGGCACGAGTCAGATGGGATAGTGGCCCGGCTCGGTCTCGAAGGTGATCCAGCGCAGCTCGGTGAAGGCGTCGATCCCGGCTTTGCCGCCGAAGCGGCCGTAGCCCGAAGCTTTCACCCCGCCGAACGGCATTTGAGGTTCGTCCGACACCGTGGACGCGTTGACGTGACAGATGCCCGAGTGGATCTGGCGCGCGACCTTGATCCCGCGCGCGGTGTCGCGAGTGAAGACCGCTGCCGAGAGGCCGTATTCGGTGTCGTTGGCGAGCGCGATCGCGTGCGCCTCGTCGCGTGCGCGGACCATGCCGACCACCGGGCCAAAGCTCTCGTCACGAAACAGCTTCATCTCAGGTGTGACCTTGTCGACCAGGTGTGCGGGCATCAGCACGTTTTGCGTCGTCTCTCCCCCGGCCAGCAACTCGGCGCCCTTCGCCAGGGCGTCGTCGATCAGGGCCCTGCACTTCTCGACGGTCTTCGTATCGACCACCGCGCCTAGCGGTGTGTTACCTGCCACAGGATCGCCGACCGGCATGGTATCGACTTTTTCCTTGAACCGTTTCGCGAACGCGTCGGCAACGGCCTCGACCACGATGATCCGTTCGGTCGACATGCAGATCTGACCCTGGTTCATATAGGCGCCGAAGGCGGCGGCCTTGACCGCCTCGTCGAGATCGGCGTCCTCGAGCACAATCATGGGCGCCTTGCCGCCCAGCTCGAGCAGGCAAGGCTTCAGGTGCTCGGCCGCCCTCTTGGCGATGATCTTGCCGACCGCGGTCGAGCCGGTGAAGTTTATCCGTTTGACTTCCGGCGCGTCGATCAGCGCGCCGACCACCGCGCCGGCATCGGCCGGAGCGTTGGTGACGACATTGACCACGCCTTCGGGGAAGCCCGCCTCGGCGAACGCCTCGACGATCAGCGCATGGGTGCGCGGGCAGGTCTCCGATGCCTTGAGAATCACACTGTTGCCGCAGGCGAGCGGTACCGCGATCGCGCGGACGCCGAGGATGATCGGTGCGTTCCACGGCGCGATTCCGAGGATCACGCCGACCGGCTCGCGCAAGGCCATGGCGATGGTACCCTCATGATCGGACGGGATCACCTCGCCGGAGATCTGCGTGGTGATCGCCGCCGCTTCGCGCACCATGCCGCTCGCCAGCATGAGGTTGAACATCGCCCAGCCCGCAGTCGAGCCGATCTCGCCCATCATCGCTTCGACGAAAGCGTCTTTCTTGGCCTGCAGCGCGTCGGCCGCCTTCATCAGCACCGCGCGGCGGGCATTCGGTCCCATCTTCGACCATACCTCGAAGCCCTGCTGCGCCCGCCTCGCGATCGCGGGAATGTCGCCCGCCTGCATCGCCTCGGCGCTGGAAGCGACGACGCCAGTCATCGGATTCAGTCGTTCGAACTTCGTCATGATTTCCCTCTGCTCCAAATCTCGATCCAGAATGGGATAGCTGCAATCTGGCCAGTCGTCCCGCTCCGAATTGACCTGTCCGTTCTGCGTGGACAACACCCGCGATCCCTGACCGGCGCCGTGCTGCTCCGCCTGGGATTACCCTGCCGCCAGGTCGCCGAGAGTTTCCCTGAGCGGCGCGAGCCATTCGGCATAGGGTTTCCAAACGCCCATCCCTTCACGGTTCAGCGGGCGACGCACCTGCTCGCTGCTCGGGGTTCGAACCACCCGCTCGACGCGATGGAACTCGAGCACCGCGGGATCCCACGGCAGTCCGAGCGATCCGAGCAGACGCCGCACCTCGCGCTCAGGCTGTTCGACCAGTTCCTCGTAACGGACATGATCGACAAGCCCCGGCGCGACCCGGTCGAGATGGGTCATGAGCCGAACGTAGTCGACGTAGCACTGCCCAATGTCGCGCAGCGCGAAGGAGGAGGCGTGCGCGCTCGAAAACGATTGCGTGAAGTTGGAGAAGCAGCAGTCCATCGGATCGCGACGGATATCGATGAAGCGCGCCTGCGGCAGGATTCGGCGAATGAAGAGAATATTGCTCCAGTTGTGCGGCAGCTTGTCGACGAACAGCCGCCGGCCGGTCTTCCGGTGCCAAGCCGCGCGGCGCAGGTAATCGCGCCCCATCGCGGCGGCTTGCTCCGGGCTTAGCCCGGCGATGAGTTGCGGCACCGTAATACGGCCGCGCCGGGTCGCCATTTCCATCGCCGAGCGCAGGATCGCGGGCGCATAAGGCAACTCGCCGATCGCCTCGATTTCCGGGTGGCCGGCCAGCATCTGCTCGAGCAGCGTCGAGCCCGAGCGTGGCAGGCTGACGATGAACACCGGGATGCTCTCGCCAAGCGGCTCGGCATGAAGTGAACGGATGAACGCCGGATCGACCATGCGCTCGATCTCGGCGATCTCGGAGGTCAGCTCGCCGGCGTCGTAGCGCAGGCTTTCGGCGCGCTGGCGGTTGCCTTCGGTGTAATGCTCGAACGCCTCGCGGTACTCGCCGCGATCGTGCAGCGCGCGGGCCAGCGCGAACTGCAGCGGCGCGCTGTTGCGCTCGTCAATGGCGATACCGATTGCTTCGCGCATCCGCGTGATGTCGACGTCGGTTAGGATCGGCCGCTTGATGCTGGCGAGGCCCCACCAGGCTTCGCCGCATTCGAAGTCGACGGCGATGGCCTGGCGGTAGGCGGCGACCGCCTCGTCGACCCGCCCGGCCGCGCGCAGGCTGTGCCCGAGCGCGATCCAGCCCGGCGGCTTGGCTGGCTGAGCGCCGACGACGGCTTGCTGGATCCCCATCGCCTCGTCGTGACGCGCGAGCTTCGTCAGGATATGCGCGCGCACGGACTGCAAAGTTACATCGCCGGTTTCACGCTCTAGCTGCTCGAACATCGCCTCGGCTTCCTCGAGGTGTTCCTGCTGGTTGAGCACCGAGGCCAGCGCGCGCCGCGTATCGATGCCTCGTTCACCGCGGGCGAGCGCGCGGCGCAGGAAGTGCTCGGCCTGGCCCAGCGCCCCAAGCTGCATGGCCGTGTGGCCCAGTTGCGCGAGCCCGCGCGGCTCGTCCGGATGCTCGCGCAAATGCTCGATCAGAAGTTGCGCGGCCTGTTCGAGCTTACCCTGTTCAGCCAGGCCCGCCGCGCGGCTAAGTCGCGGATAGGCGATCGTTGTTGTACCGGTGGTCGCCGTCACGATCGCCTCATGCGTATCCGAGCAAGGCCCGCAAGCCGGGCGCATGGTAATCGACCAGCGCGCGGTGGCGCGGCCCCAGGCTGGCGGGGAGATCCAGGGCCACGCCGGAAAGGTTCTCGCGCGCGGTACCGCTCTGGCGGCGATCCGCACCGATCCGAACGCGCTCGCGCCAGTCCGCCGGCATGTCGATCCCGCAGGCGTCGAGCAGCCCGCCGAAGAAAGCTTCCGCCCGCTCGCCATCGACGTCTCCCGCGTGGCGGACCAGTTCCTCGAACATGACCGGATGGACCCGCGCGCCCAGCCAGGCCGCTGCGTTCAGCTCGTAGATGTCGTGCAGCGATGGCGCTTTGCCGGGCAGGCCGAAGATCATCATCGTCAGCAGCTCATCGGCGCTGAGCGCGCCCGACTTGAGGTGCTCGACGTTGCCGAAGAACTGCTCCGACAGGAAGAAGCGCGCCCGAGCGATGACCCAGTCGTAGGGATCGCGGTAAAGCAGGATACGCCGCGCCTGCGAGGTCTCGATCGCCGAGGCATCGGCGAGAAACAAGTGGCCCCAACTGAGCTTCGGCGTAGCCGGGTTGAAGGCGGCAAGGTGCTGCTTCAGGTTGGCCCACTGGATGAAATCGGCCGCGTACTGCTGCTCCACCGGCACGAACATCCGCATGATGTTGCGCAGCAGGTGGCTGCCGCTCTTGGGCACGCTGTTGAGGAACACCGGCTGGCGCAACCGAGCCTGGACGAAGCGGGCGTTCTCCGCATCGAGGGTATCGCGCTGCACCAGGACGTTCGGCATGGCTTGTGAATCAGCTCCTCGCGCGGCGTGCTAACAGAACGGGCGGCATGTCGCCATGCCGCCCGCCCGCTCCCTCCCCCCAGCGTAAGGCGTTAGAAATCCATGGACACGTTGATGAACGCGCGCCGGCCCATGAAGCTGTACTGCGACGCAGCGACGACCGGCCCCAACATCGAGATCTGCGCGCCGTTGAGCACCGAGACCCGCGGGGGACGCCGGTCGAAGATGTTGCTGACGCCGGCGGTTAGCGAGAGCCCGTCCATGAACTCGTAACTGAGGGACGCGTTATGGTAGAATACCGTGGGCGTCGTCAGGTCGGGGCAATAGGTTCCGTAAGCGACGATGTTCTGGAAGCACGGGTCGTTGCCGTTGTCCTCAAGGAAGTCCTCCATGTTCGAGGTCCCGCCGATCACGTTGAGACCGTAGAACACGCTGAGGCCTTGCTCCGGCGTCTGCCAGTTCAGCCGGAAATCGCCGACCCAATCGGGCGAGCCGGCCTCCCCGTTGTCCGATTCAGGAGCCGACGCGTCCAGTAGGACGACGGTATCCTTCGTCTGCCAGGTCATGTCGCCGGTCAGGTTGACCGTGCCCCAAGTCCCCAGGTCCTGACGTATGTTGATGGTCACATCGACGCCGGCATTCTCCTGGCTCGCGATGTTGATGAACTTGTCGAACACCATGTTGACGTTGTTGGGCGCCGACGTTTGGCCGCGCGTGAACAAGTCGCACAGGGGGTCGTTCGGGAAATCCTCGGACCCGTAGCACCCGTACAGGATGTTTCTGGCACCGAGCTGGGCGATCTCGCCTTTCACCTTGATGTCGAAATAGTCGACAGCGATGCTGAGCCGCGTGTCGCCGAGGAAATCGAACTGCGGGGTCAGAACGCCGCCCACGACCCATGCGCGCGAGGTTTCGGATTCGAGTTCGCCGAGGCCGCCCTGGGAAACTGCCGTAGCCGTTACGCCACTGGCCGGATGGTTGCCCGGAATGCCATCGGCCTCGCAGTTGGCCGCGATCCGGTCTGAGATACGGCCGGCGGCGTTCTCTGCTTCCCACTGGCGGCACGGATCGATCGAACGCTGCGACGGGAAGCTCGTCTCGTCGGCCAGGAACTGCTCGAACAGCGCCGGGGCGCGGAACGACGTGCCATAGCTGCCGCGGAGCCGCACCCAGTCGTTGATCGCCCAGTTCGCGCCAAGCTTGTAGGTGAAGTTGCCATTGTCGCTGTCCGACACTCCGTCCGAAGCGCGGGTTGCCTTGACGTTAGTCAGACGGCCGCCGGCGGAAAGCGTCAGTTCCTGGAAGAAGGGTTTGTCTGCGAGGATCGGTATCCGCAGCTCACCGAATAGTTCCGACGTTTCACTGTCGCCCGCTGTGATCCCCGAACTAGACGAGCCCCAAGCGTTGCCATGGAACTCGTTACAGGGATAGCGACGATCGATCCTGGCAAGGTCCTCTTGGGTGCATCGGATGTCTGTCAGAGGCACGTCCGCCAAGCTTGGATCGAAATAGGGGTTTTCAGCAAAAGTAATATGCCCAGGCACGTCTTCGATCTTATCCTTGCGGAAGTTGGCGCCAACGGCGACCCCGAGAGGGCCGGCCGGCAGCTCGATCAGGTTCCCGGTAACCGACCCTTCGAAGGTCAGCTGAGTATAGACCGTCTTGCCTTCCTCCCAGTCGAACAGGAAATCCGCCTGCTGCGGCGTGATGACGCCAGCCAGGAAGTTCTGGTCGGTCCAGGGGATGTCGACGCATTGCTTGCCTGAAAAAGGCATGACCGTGTCGACGCAAGATGAGGTCTGGAAGTAGCCTGAGTCGTAGCTGTCCTGGAGTATCTGCTGGGTCCGGTAACGGCCGACGCTGCGGCTGTACTGACTATAGGCTTCCCACTTCCAGCTCGAATCTCCGCCAAAATTGCCGCGCAGTCCGCCAACGCCGCGGTAATATTCGACCGTCTGGCTGCTGTCGCTCTGATCGGTGATAGCCGTCGGGCTGAGCGCGTTGATGCCGCCCCAGCCGTCGGCCCAGTAGTTCCAGGCATTGCCCGCGCCGGTGCCGTAGAGGTCGCCCGTGTAACCGAAGTTCCAGAATTGCCGCCAGCCATTCTGGTAAGTCTCGCGGCGGTTGAAGAGGAATTCCCCGAACAGCTCGATGTTGTCCGTGATCTCGTACGAACCTTCCGCGTAGATCGTGTAGAGATCGGTCTCGGGAACGATCGTCTGCTGCTCGACGAACGGGTGGTAGGCATTCTGCACCGCCGTGGACGGCGTGTCGTAGCCGACCGGGAACCAACCGGCAGGCGCGAAGAAGTCGCCCTCGTAGGCCGGTGCTCCGTAGGCCGGAATGCCGAGCGTCTCGCCCGGATACTGATATTGCAGCAGCACCGTCTCGCCATTGGGCGAGGTGTTCACGCCGGTGTTCGGACCGCCCGGGCCGTCGAGCTGCAGGTTGTCGATCAGGTTGTAGGTCCAGACGTGGCCCCAGCGCAGATCCTCGCAGTGGTACTGGCCGGTGCGCGGGTCGATCAGGTCGGCGCGGCTGCCGTCGGGCCTGAAGGTGTAGGCTTCCGGACACGCGAGGTAGCTCCGGTCGCCACGCGCCAGCTCGTTTGTGTGGGAATAGTCGCCGGCAATGAGGAAATGGCCGCGGCCGAAGTCCTTCCCCCAAATCGCGTTGATGCGATATTCCTCGCCGCCGGAATCGAACGGGACGGACACGTTCCCGCCGACGCTGAAGCCGTCGAACTCGCTCTTTGTCTCGATCAGTACCACGCCCGCGACGGCGTCCGACCCATAAACAGACGAAGCGCCTGTCTTGAGGAGCTGAACGTTCTGGATGAGCGAGATCGGCAGGACGTTGAGGTCGAACGACGAAACCGCGCCGCGCGTGCCCGCCGGCCCGGCGCGGCGTCCATTGAGCAGGACGAGCGTGCGGTTGGGACCGAGGCCGCGCAAGTCGATGGTCTGTGCGCCCGGACCACCGTTCGTTACGAAGTTCGACGAGAGAGCGGAGGTGATCTGGGTGGAGCCTGCGGCGACCGGCGAGCTCTGCAGCATCGAAGCGGTATCGAACCGGCCTTCCTTGATTGCGATCTCGGGATCGATGATCGTGATGGGATCAGGGCTGTTGAAGGCAGTCGTCGCACCAATGCGCGAACCGACCACGGTAATTACCGGATCCTCCCCTTCGGCGGCCGCGTCAGCCACATCGACGGCAGGGTCCTCCTCGGTGTCCTGCGCAAACGCCGGCGATGATATTGCCAAAGCGACTCCGGCCAGCGCGAGCGAGTGCAGCGCGCTCGAGCCCAGCAGACGACATTTATTCATGGTAGTCCCCGTCAATGTGTGATGCGATATCGCAATGGAACGATGCTGCATCAATTGGCGGCTAGAGCAAGGGGGCCCTCTTCCAGCGACGGGGATTACGCGAAGGTAGTCGCGGAATTGCAACAACGGGCGAACGGCTACGCGCCGGGGCCCCGATTCCGGAATCCGATATCTAAGAAAGTTTCTTAAAACTGGCATCCAATATATTGTGGTCCATGGGTCATTGGGCTTCCGTGTCGCGAGTGCGCGCGATGGGGAGCAACTTGTTAACGAGCGCCGGTCTAAGCTCCCCGCCATGTGCGAGAAGCGTCGTGAGTCCTAAAGCACCACGGCAGCGCGGCGGCCGCAAAGAAGCCGCTTCATGCGCATCGAACGGCACGGGCCAGAAATAGGTAAATCCACTTAGCAGGCCGTTAACCAATTTCGGGCACATAGCTGCCCATGGCGTACAAACGCACCCTTCCTTTTCGCGATCTGGCCGGCCTGATGGCGGTCGCCGGAATCGCTTTTCCGTCGGTCGCAGCCGCGACCGGCGTCGCCGCAGGTTCGTCGATCGAGAACACCGCCACGGCGACCTATTCGGTCGGCGCGACCACCGCGAGTGTCGATTCCAACACCGTCAGCATCCTGGTCGACGAGCTGCTCGACGTCACCGTGACCTCGCTCGATGCGAGCAATGTCGCGCTCGGTTCCAGCGGCGCGGTGCTGTCGTTCGAGATCGGTAATATCGGCAACGGGCCCGAGGCGTTCGACCTGACCGTCGACCCCGCGCTCAGCGGTGACGATTTCGACCCCTCGGTCGTGCAGATCGCCTATGACTCGAACGGCAACGCCAGTTACGATGCCGGTGTCGATACGGTCATCCCGGTGGGCGGCAGCACGCCGGCGATCGACGCGGACGATACTTTGCGCGTGTTCGTGGTCACCCAACTGGCCGGATCGCCGGGCGATGGCGACACCGCCGAGCTGCGCCTGACGGCAGCAGCCGCCACCGGCACCGGCACTCCCGGCACAATCTTCGCCGGCCAGGGCGAAGGCGGTGGCGACGCCGTGGTCGGCGTCGGAACGGCGGACGATTTCGACGAGGGCACGCTCGTCGCCAGCCTGAGCACCGTCTCACTCGTCAAGTCGGTCACGATCGTGGATCCATTCAACGGGGACGAAGCCGTCCCCGGCGCTCGCGTGACCTACACGCTGGTGGCCAGCGTGACCGGCTCCAGCTCGGTGTCCGGGCTGACCGTGGCGGACGCGATCCCGACCGGCACGACTTACGCCGCCAATTCGCTCATGCTCGAGAATGCTCCGCTGACCGACGCAACCGGCGACGACGCCGGACAGGCGGGCGCGGCAGGTATCTCGATCGACCTCGGTACCGTCGCGGGCGGCGCAAGCCGCACCATCAAATTTTCCGTCACTATCGACTGATCGGAGATTTATTATGTTCTCCAAAGCATTGTTTGGCCTTCTTGTCTCGATTTCTGCGCTCGCTCCCGGCTTCGCCGCAGCGCAAAGCAAGCCGGTTGCGCTTGAGAGCAAGGTCCAGCTCATGCGTGCGGCCGAGAATGGCGGGCAACCCCAGTTGCTGGAACCCGAGAACGTAGTCCCGGGCGACACGCTGCTCTTCACCACCAGCTTTCACAACGAAGGCGGGTCGGTGGTGACCGATTTCATCGTGGTCAACCCGGTGGCCTCCAGCCTGCAGCTTACCCAGGAGGCTGTCGGCCAGGCCGATGTCTCCGTCGATGGCGGCAAGACCTGGGGCACGCTGGGACAGCTGGCCGTTGTTGATAACAGCGGTCAGGAACGGCCTGCTACTATCAGAGATATAACGCATTTGCGTTGGAAGTTTGCGCAGATCCAGCCTGGCGAAACCGGGCAGGTGCAGTTCGTCGCCTTGGTGCGCTGAACCGCTGAGTATTGAACCAGATTTTACGACCACAAGGGGGGTCACGATGTCGAAGAGAATTCTATTGTGCGGGTGCGCCACCGGCGCGCTTGCCGTAACCGGCCTGGTCGCCGGGCCTGCCCTCGCGGCGGGCACGGCCGCGGGTACGATCATCAGCAACACCGTTACCGTCGAATATCAGGTCGGCGGGATCGACCAAGCGGACGAAACCGCGTCGGACGACATCACGGTTGACCGCAAGGTCGACCTGAACGTCGCACGTACCGACAATACGGCGACTTCGGTGACGCCGGGCGCGACCTCGCAAGCAGTGACGTTCCAGGTCGAGAACCTGTCCAACGACACGCTCGACTTCCAACTCGGCGCGACCCAGACCGCGACCGGTAGCGCGGCAGGCATCAGCGGATCCGACAGTTTCAACGTCACCGCGCCGCTCACGTACTATCTCGACGATGGCGATGGCGTCTTCAACGGGGGAGACACCGCGATTACCCACCTCGATTCGCTCGCCCCAGATACGCCGGTGACGATCCATACCGTTGCCGCGTCCGTGCCGACCGGCGTCGCTAATGACGAGGTCGCCGCCGTGACGCTCACGGCCACTGCGAAGGAAGCCGACAACGGCGCCGCGCTGGGCAGCAACCTGACCCAAGCCGCCACGAACACGGCGGGCGAGGACACGATCTTCGCGGACGGCGCCGGCGCAAGCGACGGAAGCCGCGACGCCGCGTTCTCGGCGACGGACGACTTCGTCATTTTCACGGCGACACTGTCGGCGACGAAAACAAGTCAGATCGTCAGCGGAGACTTCGGAACCGGTGCGGCCATTCCGGGCGCGACAATCGAGTATTGCGTCGCGGTCACCACCGCCGCCGGCGGCGCCGCCGCGAGCAATCTCACGATCAGCGATACGCTGCCCGGCGAGGTCAGCTACGACAGCAGCTACGGCGTCAAGGTCGGTGGTGCTGACTGCAACACCCCGGGTGCCAGCAATGGCAGCGAGGCCGCTGGAGTGGTGAGCGGCTCGATCGCCAGCCTTCCGGCAGGAACGACGCAGACGCTGATCTTCCGTGCGGTGATCGACTAGCGGGAGAGCCGGAGGTCGCTCGCGTGACCCCCGGCTCGCCAGGTTCACAATCGATGAAGCTCGCGGATCGTCTTCTCCGCGCAGCTGGCGCTTGCCTTCTCGGCGCGCTGGCCGCGCTGGGTAGCGCCCCTGCACTGGGGCAGCAGGTGACGAACGTCGCCACCGCGCGCTGGAGTGTGGGCAGCGAAGAGTTCGCGGTGCTCTCCAACGAGGTGACTTTCGCAGTCACGCCCAGCTTGGCACGGCTGGCCACTTACGTGCCGATGCTCGGCGGCGACGAAAGCGCGCTGCTGGACCCGAGCTATTGTTCCGCTTCCGCGCAAGGGCAGGCGACGGCGCCTGCGGGGCGTACGTCGGCAACCGTGTCGCTGCATGCCACCAAGGAACTGCATGTTGGCCAGCGCCTCGTCCTTCGCGTCGAAGCGGCTCGCTCGAATGCCGATCCAGGGACGGCCGAAGCGCTCGATCTTCATCTGACCACACCGGAAGGCGACGAGGAGACCATCGTCGCGCGCGAATCCGAACCCGACAGCGGCGTGTTCTTTGGTGCCATCGATACCACATCGCTGCCGCCGCAGTGGCGGGCGGGAGACTGCCGGCTGAGCGTGAATGGGGACGACGTCATCGCCATTTCCAGCGACGACGATAATGGGCCCGTTTTGACCGGCGTCGTGGATGTGCTCGCCGATCCTTTCGGCATGGTCTTTTCCAGCCGCGATGGCGCACCGGTCAGCGGCGCGCGTATCACGATCGTAAACGACACGACAGGCGCTCCCGCCGACGTGTTCGCCTTCGACGGAGTGACCCCATACCCCTCGACGGTGTTCACCGGACAGCCCGTCACCGACGCCGCCGGCACAGTCCATTCCTCCGGCCCGGGCGAGTATCGATTCCCGCTGCTCGCGCTCGGCCGTTATCGATTGATCGTCGAGCCGCCCGATCCATTTAGCGCGCCATCCCAGCTGACCCCTCAGCAGCTGTCCGGCCTCTCGCGGCCGGACGGTTTGCCGTTCGCGCTCGGTGAGGGATCCTACGCCTTGCCCTTCACGGTGGACAGCCCGGAGCCCGTGCGGATCGACATACCGGTCGACAGCCCAGGCGGAGCGATCTCGATCCAGAAGACCGTGTCGCGAGATGAGGCCCAGCCGGGGGACGCGCTGTTCTTCCAGCTGACGATTCGCAACCAGGGTCAGACACCGAGCGATCCGATAGTCCTGAGCGACCTGGCGCCCGCCACGCTCCGCTTGGCTAAAGACTCCGTGCGGCTCGACGGCCAGAGCGCGACGGCTCTGGTCGAGCCCGCCGCCGATGGCCACGGTTTCACCCTCGCCCTACCGGCTCTCGCTGCCGGCCAGACCCGCCGGATCACTTATGCGATGACCGTGACTCCCGATGCAGCGCCGGGCCAAGCCGTCAATCGCGCCACCGCGCGTGCGGGCAACGACGCGCCGGTAGAGGCGAGCGTCAACGTCCGCATCCGCCGCGACGAGCTCGCGGACCGGATGACGTTGATCGGCCGGATCGCTGCGGGGACCTGCGGGGACCAGGCGATTGGCATTCGCGGTGTTCGGGTCATGCTGGAGGACGGCAGCTTCGCGGTCACCGACGCCGACGGGCGTTACCACTTCGATGGCATCGTTCCCGGAACGCATGTCGTGCGTGCACTGGAGGCGACGCTGCCGGAAGGCGGCCGGTTCGTCGACTGCGCGCGATCGACCCGCACCGCCGGATCGGCTTCGACACGCTTCGTGACCGGTCAGGGCGGCAGCCTGGCGCGCGCCGACTTCACTGCCACGCTTCCCGTCCAGGAGACGGCCGCGCCTGCGCCAGCCGAGCCTGCGCCGGCCATCCTGACCGATCAGGAAGCTGCTGGTGCCGGCATCGACTGGATAGCCCTGGGCGACGGTCCCGACGAAATCGTCTTCCCCGCCACGGGACATAACCCGCGTTCGGGTGCGATCCGTGTCGTCGTGCGCCATCGTCCGGGCCCGAGCCCCGTGCTCACCGTGGACGACCGCCCGGTGGATCCGCTCGCCTACGACGGCGTGACGGTGAGCCCCGACAAGCGTTATGCGATCAGCGTCTGGCGCGGTGTACGTCTGAACGGCGCCACGACTCGCCTTGCGGTCGCCCTGAACGGCGGCACCGGCGCGGCACCCACCGTGCTCGAACGCGAAGTCGCCTTCGCGGACACGCCGATGACCGCACAGTTGGTAAAGGAGCACTCGCGCCTGATCGCCGACGGAGCGAGCCCACCCGTGCTTGCGGTACGCTTCCTCGATCGCCACGGCCGTCCCGTTCACGCGGGCATCTCCGGCAGCTTCACTCTCGAAGGACCCTACCAGGCCGCCAGCTCGATCTCGGCGCAGCAGAGCCGCGAGCTGACCGGCTTCGGCAACATGGGTGCGAGCTGGGTAATCGAGGGCGACGATGGGATCGCCTATATCGAGCTTGCGCCCACCATGGTGAGCGGCGCCCTGCGGGCCCGCTTCTCGTTCTCTGACGGCGAATCGAGCCGCGAAACCGAGCTCGAAGCCTGGATCGAGCCCGGCGATCAGCCCTGGACCCTGATCGGCCTCGCCGAAGGCTCGGTCGGCGCACGCACCGTTGCCGACAACATGGAGCGCGGCGGCGCATTCGACAGCGATCTCGGCGACGAGGCGCGGGTGGCGTTCTACGCCAAGGGCCGCATTCTCGGCCGCTACCTTCTCACGGTCGCCTACGACAGCGCCAAGCAGGAAGACGACCAGAGGCTGCTCGGTGCGATCGATCCGGCCGCCTACTATACGGTTTACGGCGACAACGCCGAACGGATGTTCGACGCTGCGAGCCGCGAGAAACTCTACGTGCGTCTTGAAAGCCGCGCCTTCTACGCCATGTTCGGCGACTTCGAGACCGGGTTCGACCAGACTCTGCTCGCCCGTTATCAGCGCACCGCCACGGGCGTGAAGAGCGAAGCCCGCATCGGCCAGGTGCAGGCGCAGGGCTTCGCCGCGAAGATCAGCACTCGCCATCGCCGCGACGAATTTCAGGGCGGCGGCATCAGCGGGCCCTATGCGCTCAGCAGCCGCGACATCATCGCCAACAGCGAAACGGTGGTGGTCGAGGTTCGCGACCGCCTGCGTTCCGAGCTGATAATCGAGCGACGCGAGCTGGTGCGGTTCATCGATTACGACATCGATCTCCTGTCAGGCACGATAACGTTCGCGGAGCCGGTGCTGAGCCGGGATCCGGCGCTGAATCCGCAGTTCGTGGTCATCGACTACGAAACCGACGGAACCGGCGGCGGCGAATGGAACGCGGGCCTGCGCGGCGCCTGGACCAGCGACGACGGCCGAGTCCGCATCGGCGCGACCGCCCTGACCGACAAGGGCGACGCAGCCCGCACCGATCTCGGCGCGGTCGACGTGCGCGTGCGCCTCGGCGCTGGCACAGAGCTGCGCGCCGAAGCGGCGCTGAGCCGCAGCGATGGTGAAAGCGCGAGCGCGCTGTCCGCCGAGATCGAGCATCATTCGGGTGCCGTCGATGTGCTCGCCTATGCACGCCAGCTCGAGAACGGCTTCGGCCTCGGCCAGCAAAACCTCGCCGAACGCGGCCGACGCAAGTTCGGTGCCGACGCACGGGTGGCGCTGAGCGAGAAATGGAGCCTCATCGGCAGCGCCTGGCACGACGAGAGCCTGACCGACAGCTCGAGCCGTGACGCGCTCGAGCTCCGCGCCGCATGGCGCAGCGCCTCGACCGATGCTCACCTGGGCATTGCCCACCTTTCCGACCGGCTCGCGGACGGCACCGAAAGCACCTCGACCGTGCTCGAAGGCGGCGCCACGCAGCGCTTGTTCGACAACAAGCTCGAGCTGAGCGCGTCGAGCAGCCTGGCGCTATCCGATACCGACTCGATCGATCTGCCGACGCGCCACCGCTTGAGCGTGCGTTACACGATCGCCCCTGAGGTCAGGGCCGTCGGCACTTTCGAGCTTGCCGATGGAGACGCGATCAAGGCCCGTACCTTCCAGGCCGGCGTCGAGCTGACGCCGTGGCGCGGCAGCAAGGTGCTGACCACTGTCGGAGCGCAGAGCCTCGGCGCCGACGCGCGTCGCACGTTCGCGTCGGTCGCGTTCGGCCAGTCGCTGCGAGTCACCGACGCGCTGACGCTAGACGCCACGCTCGACGGCAGCCGCACGCTCGGCGGCGGCATTTCTCCGCTCGATACGGTCAATCCGAACCATCCTGTCTCCAGCGGCGGACATCTCGGCGAGGATGGCTCGTTGGGCGAGGACTTCACCGCCGCGACACTCGGCGCCGCCTGGCAGCAAGGGCGCTGGAGCGCTCGCACGCGCGGTGAATACCGGGACGGCGAACTCGCCAACCGCAAGGGCCTCACGTTCGCCGCTATCCGCCAGCTCGGCGAGGGAAGCGTGGTCGGCAGCGGGTTGAGCTGGACGCGCGCCGACGGCAACGGCGACGTATCGAGCGAAATCATGGACGCGACGCTCTCGCTTGCGCACCGGCCCGCGGGTTCGGCGTTCTCGTTCCTGTCGAAGCTCGAGTACCGCAGCGACGAAGTCCACGGGGCCGTCGCCGGAGCGCCCGGCCCTGTCGGCTCGACCGCACTGACGGTGGACGGCGATGCGCGCTCCCGCCGCCTGGTCGGCAGCGTTTCCGGCAATTGGACGCCGCACGACTATGACGGTCGCGAGCGCGGCGAAGTGGGCCTGTTCCTCGGGCTGCGGCACAACCTGGACAGTTTCGAAGGCCTCGAGCTTGCCGACACCACGCTGCTGGCGGGTGCCGATGTGCGCCTGGCGATCGGCGAGCGGATCGAGATCGGCGGACGCACGAGCGTGCGCACCAGCCTCGGCGGTGGGCCCACGAGCTTTGCCATCGGCCCGGAGATCGGCATCGTTCCGGCCGACAACATGCTGCTGAGCGTCGGCTACAATCTGGTCGGCTTCCGCGATCCCGACTTCGGTGCCGCGCGCAGCACCGAGCGCGGCCTGTTCGCTGCGGTAAAAATGAAATTCGACGAGCGGAGCTTCGAGTTCCTTGGCCTGGGCCGGCGCTGAGAACGGCGCCAAGCCCCAGGGCCTTTAGAACCCCTGGCTGACCCCGACCTTCGCGGTGAACCCGAGCGGGCTCGCGGTGAAGGGGTCGAAGTTCTGATCGAGGCGGGCGAACGGCGGATCCTGATCGAACACGTTGTAGAGCGCCACCGACACCATGGTTTGGCTGAGCACCCGCCAGCGCCAGGTCACATCGACTGTGGTGAAGCTTTCGATGACTTTCCCCGCGGTCACGCTGGCCCCGGCTAGCGCGGCGAAGTTCGGCCCGAACACCTCGGGGCCACGCTGGTCGGTGTAGCTGTCGGCGTAATTGACCTGGAGCCGCAGCGAATGGGCGCCGACCGCGCCTTGCAGCCAGGCCTGGCCCTTCAATTGCGGCAGCGGATAGGCGGTGGTCTGGTAGTTGAGCAGCCCGGCCGCATCGAACGAGGGCTGGACGTGTATTCCCTCCACTATGACGTCGTCGACCTCGTATTCGATGACGTAGCTTCCCGAGACCCCTGCCTGCACCTGCCCACCGCCGAGCTCGCCGTCGTAGCTGGCCTGGAAGTCGACCCCGCTGGTCGAAACGTCGGCCGAGTTGAACGCATAGGTGGCAAGGCGCTGCACGTTCGCCGCCGAGCAGACCCCGCCCGAGAAGGTGAAGCGCGACTGCAAACCGGCATAGTCGGGGTTGTTGCAATTGGCCGAACCGGTCGCGCCGAACAGCGCCGAGACCATGCCGCTGACCGGCTCGCTCTCGATCGGCCCCGAGAAGTCGTAGCGCCAGAAATCGGCGCTGGCGTTGAAACCCCCGCTGTCGACCAGCACTCCGACGTTGTACGTCGTCGCGCTCTCCGGCTCGAGATCCCGGTTGCCGAGCACGTCGACCGCACGAAACGCGCCGCCGATGAAAGTCAGGATCACGAGGTCGGAGGAGACAGTCTGCGGCGGCGGCCCGCGGAACGTGGTGCCGACGCCACCGCGGAAGGCGAGCCAGTCGGTCACCTCGATCTTCAGCCGCGCCTGCGGGTCGAAGGTCGAACCGATGGTGCCGCCGTAATCTTCGTAGCGCGCCGAAAGCTGCGCCTGGATCCCGTCGGTGACCGGCAACTGCAGCTCGGTGAAGACCGCCCAGACGTCGCCGTTCACGTCGACGTCACGGTTCGAGCCGAGGAAACCGATCGGCCCGGTCTGAGGGTTGCAGGTCGCGGCCGGATTGAGGATCGACCCCGCGCAGGGGTAGGCGTCGAGGTTGTTGGTCGCGCCGTAGGTGCGCGAATAACCGTCGCGACGATACTGGGCGCCGAGCGCGAAGCTGATTTCGCCGCCCGGCAGCGACACCCCGCTCCCGCCCGACAGCACCACATCGCCGACCCATTGCCGGGTATTCGCCTTGCGCTGAATGATCGTGTAAAAATCGTCGACAGTCGAAGCGTCGTTGATCAGTCCCGCACCCGGCGTAAGACTGAGACCGAGCGGATTGCTGCTGCCCGCGTAATTGGGGTTGGCCTGGCCGGTAATCGCGTTGGTCGCGATCCCGGTCGAGAACGGATTGAAGAAATGGCATCCGCCCGTCCCCGCGACCGCCGCGAGCTGCGCGGGTGTCATCCCGGCGCGCGATTGCGGCGTGGCATAGGCGCAGCTCTCGCCGCCGAACCCGGCCAGCGCATTCTGCAACAAGTCGACGAAGCTGTCGCCGCCTTCGAAGTAGCGGTCGTATTCGGAGTAAGTCAGCCCGACAGTGAGATCGATCGACGGGCTGAGCTGGTAGGCGAGCTCTCCGGTGAGCTGGTACATGTCCGAGCTGCGCGGCAGGACGGATGTCTGCCGTTCGTTGTCGAACAACGGATTGCCGCCCATCAGCACCGGACGGAACCGCACCGGGTAGGCGAGCGCCGGCGTCTGCGGCACGCCGTTCGCATCGACGGCGCAGCCCGACGCCGTACCGAACCGCGCGCAATAATCGGCCAGTGCAGGCGCATATTGCGGGATTACGAACAGCCCGTCGCCGCCGAACGCAGCGTTGGCCGACGGCGCGATCGTCGGCAGGTAGCTGGGGCTCGTGGTCAAAACGGTCTCTGTGCGGCCGTAAAGGCCGGTCAGGCGCAGCGTAGCCGCGTTAGAAAGGTCGAGCTCGACATCCACGAACGCCTGGTAGCGGTCCTCCGGCTCGACCAGGTTGGTGAAGCCGAGATACTGCGTCTGGCACAAGTCCCCGGCCGAGCCGGGGAGCGAGCGGAACCCGCCGACCGCGCTGCATCCTTCATCGGCATCGAACCGCACGCCGTTCAGCGTCGCGTCGAAATCGAAGTTGCCCGGCGCGCCGCCCCCGGACCAGCCGCCTTGCGGGTTGGCTTCGTATGGCAGCAGCGAGAAATCGCGGTCGAGAGTGGTCAGCTCGCCGCGGTGCTGGTAGCCGCCCGAAACCAGCACGCGCGCCGGGCCAAGCTCGCCGCCCCAAGACAGGCCAGCGTTCCAGTCTCCTTCGGAGCCTTCGACGTACCGGTAATCGCCCGAGGCCAGAAAGCCCCTCTGATGGGTTCGAGTGATGAAATTGACGACGCCCGCGATCGCGTCCGAGCCGTATGTCGCCGCCGCGGCGTCCTTCAGGATCTCGATCCGCCCGACCGCGCCCATCGGGATCAGGTTGACGTCGACCAGCGGCAGGTTGCCCGATCCGGTCGCGACGATCCGCTTGCCGTTCAGGAGCACCAGCGTGCGCTGAGGCCCCAGTCCGCGCAAGTTGATCGAAGCGACGCCTTCGTTGAACTGGCTGCGGATGTCGAACTGGCTGGCATCGCCGATCACGCCTGCCGAAGCCGGCAAGCGCTTGGTCAGCTCGAGCATCGAGGGATTGCCTTGCGCGGCCAGCTCCTCGTCTCCGATGACATCGACCGGCGCTGGAGCGTCCTCGCGGCTGCCCGCGATCAGCGTGCCGGTGACGACGATGACGCGCTCGGAGTCGCCTTGGCCCTCCTCCGCGTCCTGCGCCGCAGCCGGCTGCGCCAGCATCACGGCCATTGCGATTCCGGAAACCGCGCCCGCGGCGCGAAGCGTTCTCATGGCAACCCTGACCTTCTTGTTATGGTTAGCGCCCCTAGCCGTAGTGCGAGCGGCTCGCAATTGCTTAGACGGGGTCCTATGTGTATAGGCCCGCTCGCGCGCCCCGGCCTGAGCGAAGCAGCCGCTTCGTCAGGGCCTGCGGTAACGATCGGCAACGGTCTGGACGGAGCGGATTTTGGCGCAGGGCGAGGAGCGAGGAGGAGTGCGATGCTATAAGCATCGTGCCCGACGAGCGACGACGCCCTGCGCCAAAATCCGCCCGCCGCCGAAGGCGGTCGCCCACACAAGGCCGCAGGACGGCGTCGCATGCTTGGCACGTAGCTATTGGCGCTACTAG
>CBHCZH010000043.1:0-23885 GCA_965977975.1 uncultured bacterium | reverse complement strand
CGCCGCCGCCCAGGCTGGCGCCCGATTATCGCGCGCCGGATAAACCAGTCGCGCAGAAATTCGAACTCGAGCAGTCGGTCGATGCGCCGCATTTTTAAAACACGCAAGCGGCCGGGCTTGCCATCCTCGATCCGGCGCAGGAAGCCGCTGCCCATCACCGCATAGCTTTCGCCCTGGCGCGGACCGCTGGTCAGCTGCAGCGTGTCGCCGCGGCGCAGATACGTGCCGGCCCCCTGCGGCGAGGAATAGCGCGAGGCGCTTTCGATGGTGAGCGCCTCTCCCGGCTGCACCACACCCGCGCTCCCACCGGCGTCGCCCGGCAGCTCGCAGACATAGGTACCGCGTTCGACCGTGCCGATCGCGCCTTGGGCGAACGCGGGCGCGGCGATGGCGCCGACAAGCATCGGAATGAAAAGGCTCTTCATGCCGCTCGCCTAGCGCAAGGCGGCTTGCATTGCCATGAACGCGCTCCAGACCATTGCCCGGGGCGGGGACAGGCCCTATGGCGCGCGCTTTCTCAGGCATTTCGTTCCGAAAGCAATTTGCGATGAAGATCAGCGGCGTGGACATCCGTCCCGGTAACATCCTCGAGTACGAGCGCGGCATCTGGAAGGTCGCCAAGATCCAGCACACCCAACCGGGTAAGGGCGGCGCCTATATGCAGGTCGAGATGAAGAACCTGCAGGACGGCCGCAAAACCAACGTGCGCTTCCGTAGCGCCGATACGGTCGAGCGCGTGCGGCTCGATACCAAGGATTTCCAGTACCTCTACAAGGACGGCGAGCAGCTCGTGTTCATGGACAAGGACAGCTACGAGCAAATCCACCTGCCCGTCGACCTGGTCGGCGATGCCGCGGCGTTCCTCGAGGACGGCATGGATGTGACGCTCGAATTGTGGGAAGACAAACCGATCAGCGTCGAGTTGCCCGATCAGGTCGAAGCGACCATCGTCAAGGCCGACGCGGTGGTGAAAGGCCAGACCGCCTCATCGAGCTACAAGCCCGCGGTGCTCGAGAACGGCGTTCGGGTGATGGTGCCGCCGCATATCGAGGCCGGCACACGGATCGTGGTCGATGTGTATGAACGCACGTATATCGGCAAGGCTGGATGATAGGGTACGGATGATATGAGCACCGTCAGCGACCCGCGCTTCAAGGGCATCGATTTCGAGCGCAGTTATCTGCTCGGCGTCATCTACGACGATGAATCGCTGACCCTGGAGATGGACTTCAGGCTGACCGAGACACATCCCGAATACGTCGCACCGCAACCCGGCGAGGAAGGCTGCTATCGCGGCGGCTTCATCCGCTTCGCGGATATCGAGGATCTGCAGATCGACAAGGCCAAACCCGCCGAAGGCGAACAGGCCGACTACAGCATCATCTATTCGGTGTCGGGAGACGGGAAGAACTTCGAGTTCTCCTGCGGATGGGGCGAGATCAAGGTCGCGGCCCGCTCGGTCCGCGTCGCGTTCGACTGACAGGACATCCTGTGACGGCAGTATCCGGATTGATCCGCGTGATGGAGCGCGCTGCCCGCAAGGCGGGACACCGGCTACGGCGCGATTTCGGCGAGGTCGAGCAGCTCCAGGTGAGCCGCAAGGGTCCGGCGGACTTCGTCTCCAAGGCCGATCAGGCGTCCGAGCGCACGCTGTGGGACGAGTTGCGCGGCGCGCGGCCCGATTGGGGCTTCGTGCTCGAGGAAGCGGGGGTGATCGAGGGCGATCCGACCAAGCCGCGCTGGATCATCGACCCGCTCGACGGAACCAGCAATTTCCTGCACGGCATCCCGCACTTCGCGATTTCGATCGCCGCGCAGGAGCCCAAGCTCGACGGCAGCGGGTGGGGCGAAGTCGTTGCCGGCGTCGTGTATCAGCCGATCACCGACGAGACGTTCTGGGCCGAAAAGAACCGCGGCGCATGGCTGCAGGACGCGCGGCTTCGCGTCTCCGGCCGCCGCAGCCTATCCGAAGCCCTGATCGCCACCGGAATTCCCTATCAGGGGCACGGCGATTTTGAAGAGTGGATCAGGATTCTGGGCGCGGTCGGCCCGGAAGTTGCGGGCATCCGTCGGTTCGGCAGTGCCGCGCTCGACCTCGCCTGGCTCGCGGCGGGTCGTTACGACGGCTTCTGGGAAAGCGATCTCAACGCGTGGGACACCGCGGCCGGTTGCCTGCTGGTGCGCGAGGCAGGCGGGTTCGTGACCGATTACCGCGGCCGTTCGCTGCCGATCTGCGATCGGCAGGTGATCGCGGCCAACGATCCGCTCCACTCGCGCCTGCACAAACTCGTTGCCGGCGCGCTCAAGGGCGCGCTTTGACGTTTGCTTGAAAGCAAGGGCCGCTGCCGCTAAGCGGCGCGCTGCGCCAAAGTTCCACGGGGCCCCTGTGGCGGAATGGTAGACGCGATCGACTCAAAATCGATTGTCGAAAGACGTGCCCGTTCGAGTCGGGCCAGGGGCACCAGTCGCGCTAATCGTCTACGGTGGACGATCCGCTACGTCGGCTCGACGCGGCGCTGAGCGCGGCACTGCGCCGGCTGCGAATGTCGGGCTCGAGCATCCCGCTTTCCTGCAACCCGCTCAGCAGAAGCTCGCGTTCTTCCTCGCTCAACGAGGCAAGGTATTCGGGCGAGTAGCCCGGTGCCAGACCCTCGAGATCGGGGATCACGCTGCTGTTCTCACTGCCGAACAGCCCATCACTCGATCCTCCGACTCCATAGTCCGAGAAAGAGTCGGCGTCGAACCAGCTCTCCGCTTGCCTCGATGTGTCGGTCGAGCTGGCTGGGACCAGAGCAACAGGAGCGGCGGGCTTGGCCGCCTGGACCGTCGGGGCGGCCCGGGCCTCGCGGTTCTCGCCTTCGGCGAACATCGCCAGGCTCGCGGTGAGCACCACGGTAAGCACCGCGAAATGGCGATACATGCTCGGGGGGATGGCGGGCGTGATGGCGCGGCGCATGGCGCCTCCGTTAACCAGCGGAAGTTAACCGCTCGGCGCGTGGAATTGGTAAACTTCACCCTAGCGTCAAGCAGTTGGCGGTATACCGCGGAACCGGCATCGCCGTCGAGCCGTTCGAGCGGTCACAGCGAAGGAGTATTCGCCATGGCCGATGAACGCATTACCGAAGTCGAGACACCCTCGGGGCAGACCCATACACACACCACTGTGGTCAGCGACGGCGGGCGCTCGGGTGGCGGCGCCACCTGGGTGATCGTGCTGCTGCTGATCGTGGTCGCGGCTGTGGCGTTGTGGATCTTCTCCGGCATGAGCCAATCCGAGGTCGCTGAGAACAACGCAGTCGCCGAGGCCGCGGGGGAAGTGGGCGAGGCCGCCGGTCAAGTCGGAGACGCCGCGCAGGACGCATCGGATGCGGTCAGGGACTGAGCCGACGACACGAGTGTAAAGTTTACCGACATTTCACCTCTGGCCGCTAACCGGTCGTAGCCCCCGAGAGATGGGGGCGCGGCCGGTGGAGCGATGGTTCGTCTCTTCAAGCACTATGTCCCGCATGCCGTCCTGCTGCTGGGCCTGATCGATTGCGCCCTGCTGCTGGTGGCGGCAGATCTCGCCTGGACCTTGCGTGCCTCGCAAATTGGGATGGATCCGGGTGCTCTACCGGACCGGGCGGGCATGCTGAGCGGATTTGCCGGCGTGGTGCTGGCGGCGATGACAGCCGTGGGCGTCTACGGCAGCGAAGCGCTGCGTTCGGCGCGATTTGCCGGGGCGCGGCTGCTGGTGGCGGTGAGCCTGGCGATCATCGCGCTCGCCTTTCTCGATTTCCTCCTGCCGGGCAGCACGTTCTGGCGCTCGACGTTGCTCTACGCGATGGGCTTGTCGATCGCGCTGCTGATGGTCAACCGGCTCATCGTAGGCGGGATCCTCGGCGCGAGCGCTTTCCGGCGACGCGTGCTGGTGCTCGGCGCCGGCGCGCGCGCCGTACGGCTCAGGCAGCTAGGCGAGCGGATGGAGAGCGGCTTTGCGATCGTCGGCTACGTCGACATGGGTGAGGGCCAACCGCGGATCGAGCTGGCAGTCCAGCGCGGCGCGATCGAGGACCTGTCGCGCTTCGTTGCCGATCTCGGCGCCAGCGAAGTCGTGCTTGCGCTCGAGGAGCGGCGCAACGCGCTGCCGCTCAAGGATCTGCTGCGGATCAAGACCGCGGGCGTCCACGTCAACGATTTTTCCAGCTTCATGGAGCGCGAAACCGGCCGTGTCGATCTCGATACGCTCAATCCGAGCTGGCTGATCTTTTCCGATGGCTTCTCGTCGGGCCGGGCGCTGTCGAGCGTCGCCAAGCGATTGTTCGACATCGCGGCGAGTGGGCTGCTGCTGACGCTGACGTTTCCGTTGATCGCGCTGTTCGCGCTGCTGGTGAAGCTCGATAGCCGCGGACCGGCGTTCTTCCGCCAGCAGCGGGTCGGGCTCTACGGCCAGCCGTTCACGCTCTTGAAGCTGCGTTCCATGCGGATCGATGCCGAAGCCGCCGGGGCGCAATGGGCGAGCGAAAACGACCCGCGTGTGACCCGGCTGGGGCGCTTTATCCGTAAGGTGCGGATCGACGAGCTGCCGCAGGTCTGGACAGTCCTCAAAGGGGAGATGAGCTTCGTCGGCCCGCGCCCCGAAGTGCCCGCTTTCGTCGACGACCTCGAGGACAAGCTGCCCTTTTACGCCGAGCGGCACATGGTGAAGCCGGGCATTACCGGTTGGGCGCAAATCAACTATCCGTATGGCGCCTCGATCGAGGACGCGCGCCGTAAGCTGGAATACGACCTTTACTACGCCAAGAACTACACGCCCTTTCTCGACCTCCTGATTCTGCTTCAGACGCTCCGGGTGGTGCTGTGGCCGGAGGGTGCGCGCTGATGGGGGCGATCTGGCCATTCCTCGTGCAGCTGATCCACCTGCTATGCGCTGGCTGCGCGCTGGCCCTGGCTGGTTGGCTGCTGGCCCGGCGCGCGCGGCGCGGTCCCGCGGCAACGGCGGAGGCCGCGGCGCTCGCGCTGACGGCTTGCTGGGCACTGGCCTTCGCCGGGCTCGGCTCGGCCGCCGCGGCAACGATGGCGCTGCTCAGCCTGACCTATCTTGCGTGGCTGTGGAGTCTGTATCGCCTGTTCGCTCACGACGAGCGCGACAAGAGCGTCGCCGCGATCCGTTCGGTCGTGCTGGCGCTGGCTTTCGTCGAACTGATGCAACTCGCGCTCGTAGCGGTGCAGCAGCAATATTCCGGCGACATGTCCGCAAGTCTGGCGATAGCCGGGTTCCAGGTGACGTTCCGCCTGCTGTTCTGCGTCGGCGCGCTGGTGCTGGTTCACAACCTCTATGTGGGCGCGTCGCAGCTGGGGCGCGAGACGCTGCGCTGGCCGGCCGCGGCGCTCGCGGTGTTGTGGCTCTACGACCTGAACCTGTCGACGATCGGATATCTCGGCGACGGGCAGCCGTCGTCGCTTGTGGCATTGCGAGGCGCGGCCATGCTGGTGGTCGTAGGATTGCTGGCGATCGGCGTGCTGCGGCACGACGGCGATCTGCGTTTCCGCCCCTCGCGCTCGCTGGCGTTCCAGTCGTTCTCGCTGCTCGTGATCGGCGGCTACCTGGTGGTGATGGCGCTGGTCGCGCAGGGCCTCGCTTATGCCGGCGGCGAGCTCGCGCGGCTGGGCCAGGCCGGTTTCTTGGCGCTCGCGGGCGCAGTAGCATTGGCGGTGCTGCCCTCGCGAAAGATGCGAGGCTGGTTGCGGGTCAGCCTGTCCAAGCACCTCTTCCAGCATCGTTATGACTACCGGGCCGAATGGCTCCGCTTCACCGATACGATGGGCCGGGCGGGCCCGGCGGCGGCACCTCTGCGCGAGCGCATCGTCCAGGCAGTGGCCGACATCACCGACAGTCCCTCGGGCCTGCTCCTTACTCCCGGCGACGATGGCGGTCTCGTGCTCGACGCGCGCTGGCAGTGGCGGGCGCTCGACGTGCCCGCCGAAGCGTTGACCGCAGCGGGTGCACGGTTCTTCGAGGACAGCCAGTTCATTCTCGATCTCGACGATCTTCGGAGCGGGCGGGTCGAGGGCATTCCAGCCGAAGCGCATCCGGTCTGGCTGATCGAGGAAGACACGGCCTGGGCTCTGGTTCCGCTCGTGCACTATGAGCGGCTGGTCGGGGTGGTCGTGCTCGCACGTCCGCCGGTGGCGCGCCGGCTCGACTGGGAGGATTTCGATCTGCTGCGCGTGGTCGGCCGCCAGCTGGCGAGCTATCTTGCCGAGCAGGCGAGCCAGGACGCGCTCGGCGAAGCGCTGCGCTTCGATGAATTCAATCGCCGCATCGCCTTCGTCATGCATGACATCAAGAACCTCGCGAGCCAGCTCTCGCTGCTCGCACGCAATGCCGAAAAGCACGCCGACAAGCCCGAATTTCGTGCGGACATGCTGCTGACGCTCCGCAACAGCACCGACAAGCTGCAGGCGCTGCTGGCTCGGCTCGGCCGTTACGGCGCGCACGGTGGCGAGGCCCCGCGGCCGGTCGCACTCCGAGAGATCCTGTCGAAGGTAGCCGCTCGCTATGCGACGCAGCACGAAGTCGTCGTCATCGAGCGGCCTCCGTGCGTAGTGCTTGCCGACCGCGAGCCGCTCGAGCAGGCGCTGGTTCACCTGGTGCAGAACGCCATCGATGCGAGCGACACGGGGACGAGCGTCTTCCTCGACTTCACCGCAGAGGACACCCACGCGGTGATCGAAGTGGTCGATTCGGGCGCGGGAATGAGCCCCGAGTTCATCCGCACCCGGCTATTCAAGCCGTTCAACTCGTCGAAACCCGGCGGATTCGGCATCGGCGCCTTCGAGGCACGCGAGCTGATCCGCGCCATGGACGGCCGGCTCGATGTCGAATCCCGCGAAGGGCTGGGAACCCGTTTCCGGCTGCGCCTGCCGCTGGCCGATGCAGGTCCGCTCATTCGTTCGATCCAATCCAGCAAACCCGAGGTGGCATGATGGCCGAGGCGAAGCCGAAACTGCTTGTCGTCGAGGACGACGAGGGCCTGCAGGCCCAACTCAAATGGGCCTATGACGACTTCGAGGTCGTGATAGCGGGCGACCGCGCCAGTGCCATCGCATCCCTGCGTGCCGAGGAGCCGGCTGTGGTCACGCTCGACCTCGGTCTGCCACCCGATCCCGACGGGACGAGCGAAGGCTTCGCCGTGCTCGACGAGATCATGGCGTTGAAGCCCGACACGAAGGTGATCGTCGCCAGCGGCCACGGTGCGCGGGAAAGCGCGCTGACCGCGATCGAGCGTGGCGCGTATGATTTCTACCAGAAACCGGTCGACATCGAGCAGCTCGGCCTGATCGTGCGGCGCGCGTTCAACCTGCATCGGATCGAGGCGGAGAACCGTGCACTCGCCGAACGAGCCGAAGGGAACCGCGTTCTCGGCGGTTTGATCACAGCGGCGCCCGAAATGGTCCGCGTTGCACGCACGATCGAGCGCGTGGCGAATACCAACGTATCGGTGATGCTGCTCGGCGCGAGCGGGACGGGCAAGGAGCTGCTTGCCAAAGGCCTGCACGAAGCGAGCGGGCGTAAGCAAGGCAGCTTCGTCGCGATAAATTGCGCCGCGATTCCGGAAAATCTGCTCGAAAGCGAACTGTTCGGGCACGAGAAGGGCGCGTTCACCGGCGCTGTCAAGACGACGGAGGGCAAGATCGAGCTCGCCAATGGCGGCACGCTGTTCCTCGACGAGGTCGGCGACATCCCGCTGCCGCTCCAAGTCAAGCTGCTGCGCTTCCTGCAGGAGCGCCAGATCGAGCGCGTCGGCGGACGCAAGGCAATCGATGTCGACACCCGCATCGTCTGTGCCACGCACCAGGACCTGGAGACGATGATTGCGCAAGGCAGGTTCCGCGAGGACCTGTTCTACCGGCTCGCCGAAGTCGTGGTGAAGATCCCCTCGCTCGCCGAGCGACCGGGCGATGCCACGCTCCTCGCCAAGGCTTTCCTCAAGCGCTTCGCGAAGGAGATGAACCCGCAGGTGACCGGCTTCGCACCCGACGCGTTGGCAGCGATCGACGCGTGGAGCTGGCCGGGCAACGTCCGCGAGCTGGAGAACCGCGTCAAACGCGCGGCCATCATGGCGGATGGCAAATTGGTCACAGCTGCCGATCTCGACCTGCAGGAAGGCGCCGAAGACGATCCCGACGTGCTCAACCTGAAGAGCGCGCGCGAGCGGGCCGACCGCAAAGTCATTCGCCACGCGCTGGCACGCAGCGAGGGCAATATCTCGAATACCGCACGCCTCCTCGGAATCAGCCGGCCGACGCTGTACGACCTGCTCAAACACTATGATCTCCAGGCCTGATTTGCGCCTGTTCGGGGTTTCCGTCGCGGCGTTGCTGCTGAGCGCCGCGGCCGCGGCCGTGCCAGCGGACGATGCGCTGACCGAGGCCGCGTCGGCTCTGGCCCGCGGCGACGGAATCGCTGCGGAATTCGCCGCCAGGCGAGCGCTCGATACCGGCGCACCGCGCAGCGAGGTCGCGGCGATGCTCGGCGAGGCCGAGCTGATGCAGGGCGATCTCGACGATGCCCGCGATTGGCTTGCGATGGGTGAATTCTCGGAAGCCACGCGCGAGCGCGGCTTCCATGCGCTCGGCCGGCTCGAAATGGCGGAAGGCGATCTCGCGGCCGCCGCGCAGGCCTTCGACCAGGCACTGGGATCGGGCACGGGCAGTGCGCGGCTGTGGGTCGATATCGGGCGCCTCCGTTATCGGGCCGGGCAGCATTACCTGGCGGTGCAAGCCGCCGCGAAGGCCGTGACGATCGATCCGGACGAGCCGCGCGCGCTCGAATTCCAGGCGCAGCTGACGCGCGATTCCATTGGTGTGGTTGCAGCGTTGCCGTGGTTCGAGCGAGCGCTTGAGAAGGCGCCCGACGATCTCGAACTGCTGGGTGAATACGCAGCGACACTGGGCGAGTCAGGCCGCCACAAGGATATGCTGCGCGTGGCGCGGCGAATGGTCGAGCTCGATCCGCGCCACCCGCGAGCCTACTACCTCCAGGCGGTGCTGGCCGCCCGAGCCGGTCTCGACGACCTTGCTCGCAGGCTGCTGGCGCGTACCAACGGTGCCTACGAGGATATCCCCGCCGGCCAGCTGCTTGCCGGCGTGCTCGAGCTGCGGACCGGTGACGCAACGCTGGCGATCGAACGGTTCGACGAGCTCGCTCGGCGTCAGCCCGAAAATGCCACCGCCCAACTGTTGCTGGGTCGCGCACTGCTGGCCCATGGCGAAGCCAACGAGGTGATCGTGCGGCTCGGTCCGGTGGCCGAGCGGCCCGACGCCTCACCCTATTTGCTGGCCTTGGTCGGCCGCGCATACGAGCAATTGGATCGGCGGCAGGACGCAGCGCGTTACCTGGACCGTGCGGCGGTCGCCGGCCCGGCGGTGACGGGAGTGCTGTCTGCCGGCACGGACACGGCCGTCGCGGACGTGGCGCAAGTCCGGCAGGCGCTGGCGCAAGCACGCGCCGGGGAGGCCCTGAAATTCGTGACCGGGCTAAGCGACCGCTTCCCCGGCTCCATCGATGTCGGGGTTCTCGCCGGCGACGTAGCGCTTCTGACCGGAGATCCAGATGCGGCGCTTGCCACCTACCGGCGAGTAGCCGGCGTCCGGCGCGATTTCGCATTGATCGGGCGGATGGTGGAAGCGCAGCGAATGACCGGCCACGAGGATGCCGCGACGGATATTCTGAGCGCCTATCTTGCCCAGAATCCGCGCTCGGCGCCGGCATCTGCCTTTCTCGGGCGGATCCTTGCGCGTCGCGGCGACTGGCACCGCGCAAGCTTGCTGTTCGAGCATGCGAACAATCTTCGTGGAGAGGATGCTCGCCTGCTCGCCGATCTGGCCGAGGCACGGTTGGCGCTCGGCGAGCCGGCCGACGAGGCGGCGCGGCGGGCGTATGCGCTCCAGCGCTCCAATGGCCGCGTCGCGGCGACGCTCGCCCGCGTCCTGCAGGCCAGCGAGGGAAGCAGCCGAGAGGCTCAGGCGCTGCTCGCCAAGGCGCGCAAGCTGCCGGAAACGACTGCGCTGGCCCAGCGCTAGTCTGGACAGCGGGTGTCCACGAGGGCACGGCACCGCAATGCCTCTTCTGCCCCGGATCGCGGGCGGGATCGACCCGCTGGTTCGCCTGCTCGCCGCGGCGATTCTGCTCGCGTCGCTGCTCCCGGTCACCGGTCCGTATCGGCCGTTTGCAGGGGTCGTCTCCAACGGGGCGATCTTCGTGCTGTTCCTGCTCAACGGCTTGCGCCTGCCGCGCACCGAGGTGTTGCGCGGGATGCGGCACATTCGTTTCCTGCTGCCGCTTGCGCTGTGGTGCTTTGGGGCCATGAGCCTCGCCGGGTGGGCCCTCGCGCAGGCGGGGCGCGAGCTGCTGCCGCCGACCGTGGCGCTCGGCCTGCTGTTTCTCGGTGCGCTGCCTTCGACCGTTCAGTCGGCGACCGCCTATAGCTCGCTCGCCGGCGGTAACGTGGCCGCCTCGGTGATCGCAGCGGCTTTCCTCAACGTTCTCGGCGTATTTTTCAGTGCACCTCTGTTCTCGCTGCTCGCAGGAAGCGAAGCCGCCGAATTCGACTGGGCGGCGCTCGAGCGTATCGGATTGATCCTGCTGCTGCCGTTTGCCATCGGGCAGCTGGCACAGGGCAAGGCAGGGCACTTGGTCCGCAACCACCGCGCGCTGGCCACCTGGATGGACCGGCTGGCGATCGCGATCGCGGTCTATGTGGCCTTCTCGGGTGCGGTCGAGCAGGGATTGTGGCAGCTGGTCGATCTCGCCGACTGGTCCGCCTTGCTGCTACTGGTCGGAATGTTCCTCGTTGTGGGTTTCGGCGGCAGTTGGCTGGTCAGCGGCGCGCTGCGGCTCGCTCGTGGCGACAGGATCGCGTTCCTGTTCGCCGGTGCGCAGAAGAGCATCGCGATTGGCGCGCCGCTTGCCAGCGTGCTTTACCCGCCCGCGGTCGCCGGGCTGCTGTTGTTGCCGGTGCTGATCTATCACCTGCTGCAGCTGGTGGTCTCGGCCCCGCTGACCACTCGCCTCAATCGCCCCGGAGCGCTTCCTCGATAGCGTCCGGCTGCGCGCGGTTGTGGAGGATCGACCACCACAGTGAGAGACCGATCAGCGTCGCTCCGATCAGCCCAGTGATCGTCTCGGGAATGTGGAACTTCGCCGAAAGCAGCATGATGGCGCCGAGCGCGATGATCGCCCAGAACGCGCCGTGCTCGAGGAAGCGGTATTGGGCTAGCGTACCCTTGTCGACCAGATGAATGGTCATCGAGCGCACGAACAGCGCGCCGATCGACAGGCCGAGCGCGATCACGATCATGTTGTTGGAGAGGGCGAACGCACCGATCACGCCGTCGAAGCTGAATGAGGCGTCGAGCACGTTGAGGTAGAGGAACCCGCCAAGGCCGGATCGCACCACGGTGCCGGCCGCGGCGCGGGCCTCTTCCTGCAGCTCCAGGATCGTGCTGATCGCCTCAACGGCGATGAAAGTGACGAGGCCGAGCGACCCGGCAACGAGGAATGTCAGCGCCTCCTCGTCCGGCAGCATCAGCGATATCAGGTAGAGGACGAGGAGCAGGAAGGCGATCTCGACCGCCTCGATTCGCGAGAACCTGGCCAGCTGTCTCTCGACCACCGATATCCAGTGAACGTCCTTGTCGGCGTCGAAAAAGAACTTGAGCCCGACCATCGCCAGGAATGCGCCGCCAAAGCCGGCGATGCCGACGTGGGCGCTCGAGACGATTTCCTCGTAGCGAGCCGGATCGTTGAGCGAGAGCTTGACCGTCTCGACCGGGCCAAGCCCGGCCGCGATGGCGACGATTGCGAGCGGGAACACGATCCGCATGCCGAACACTGCGATCAGCATGCCCCAGGTCAGGAAGCGGCGCTGCCAGACCTTGTCCATTTCCTGGAGGACCGTCGCGTTGACCACCGCATTGTCGAACGAGAGCGAGATCTCGAGCACCGATAGCACCAGGACGATCCACACGAGCGACAGCGTGCCCGAGGCCGTACCGGTCAGCGACCAGCCATACCAAACCGCCGCCGCGAGGCAGACGAGAGTGAAGATGATCGAACCCTTGTAGTAGCGCAGCACGTTAGGCCCCCGATGAATGCAAAAGTCGCGCAAAAGTCAGCCCTGCGCGCCGCCCAAGTCGACATTCATTCAAATTGGCGGCTGGTTTGCTGACGAAGCTGACACATCTGACACTGTCCTGAGTGGCAAATCGGCTTTTCGAGACGAGCGGCCGATGACGACGAAGAGAAACATCTGAGGGCGGCGAAAACGCGAGGTTCATGGGCTTCCCGTGGCACGAACACGCACCTGTAGGAAAGTGTTTTTGCCAGGATCCCTACTCCGAGCGGTAAGTCTGCTCCTCTCCCGGAAAGGCTCGCGCGCGAACCTCGTTAGCGTAAGCTTTTGCCGCCGCCGAAATCCGCGCCGCGAGGTCGTCGTAGCGCTTCACGAAGCGCGGCACCCGTTCGAACATGCCGAGCATGTCCTCGGTGACCAGGACCTGGCCGTCGCACTTGGCCGACGCGCCAATGCCGATGGTCGGGCAGGGCACGGACTGGGTGACCTGCTCGGCGATCGGCTCGAGCACACCTTCGACCACGATTGCGAAGGCGCCGGCGCTGGCCAGCATCCGCGCGTCGCGTACGATCTTGTTGGCCTCGGCCTCACTGCGGCCGCGGGCGCCGTAGCCGCCGAGCACGTTGACGGCCTGCGGGGTCAGCCCGACGTGGCCCATCACCGGGATGCCGCGCTGGACCAGGAACTCGACCGTCTGCGCCATCGCCTCGCCGCCTTCGAGCTTCACCGCCGCCGCGCCGCTTGCCTTGAGCAGCACGGCCGCGCTTTCGAAGGCGCGATCGGGCGAGCTCTCGTAGGATCCGAACGGCATGTCGACCACGACCACCGCGTGCCAGCTGCCGCGCACCACCGCCGCCGCGTGGTTGGCCATCATCTCGAGCGTGACCGGCACGGTCGATGGCAGGCCGTAGATCACCTGGCCGAGCGAGTCTCCGACCAGCAACACGTCGCAATGCGCGTCGAGCAACTGCGCCTGGCGCGCGGTGTAGGCGGTCAGCATGACGATCGGCTCGGCTGTGACGCCATCGGCCTTGCGCTTGAGGATCGCCGGCACGGTCAGTCGCCGCATCGGCTGCGGAGTGGGATGAGCGCGGCTGGTCGAGGTATCGAGCTCGTACTTGGACATGGGCGCGGCTTGTAGGACCTATCGTCGGCCGCAGCCAGTCCCCCACCCGCAAGCGAGAGGGGAGAACGGCGCGAACGCGCTTGCCTTGTTCGGCGATGCGGTTAGCTTCGCAGCACTTTGGGTTCGGTCGCGTCCTGACGCGCCGGAGTGAGGGAAGGGACCCCTGCATGCTAGGCCGCGTCAAACCGCTCGACGCCATTCTCGCTACCGCCGAGAAGAAATCGCTGCATCGCTCACTGGGCGCGTTCCAGCTGACCATGCTTGGGGTCGGCGCGATTATCGGCACCGGCATCTTCGTGCTCACGGCGGAAGCCGCACAGAAAGCCGGACCGGGTATGATGGTGAGCTTCATCATCGCGGGCATCGTCTGTGCCGTCGCGGCATTGTGTTATGCCGAGATGGCCTCGATGGTGCCGGTCTCGGGTTCGGCCTACACTTACAGTTACGCCGTCATGGGCGAATTGCTCGCCTGGATGGTCGGCTGGGCACTGGTGCTCGAATATGCGATCGCCGCGGGGGCGGTCTCGGTGGGGTGGTCCGGCTACTTCGTCGGCATGCTCGCGCATATGAGCGATTACTGGTCGGTGTTGCCCGACATCGTCATTCCCGCACAATGGGCCAGCGGGCCGAGCGGCGGCGGGATCATGAACGTCCCGGCGTTCGTAATCGCGTTGCTCGTCACCTGGCTGCTGGTTATCGGGACGCGCGAAAGCGCGACGGTGAACGCGATACTCGTCTGCGTGAAGATTACCGCGCTCACGGCGTTCATCGTGCTGGCGATTCCGGTCATGCAAGGCCCGCAGTTCGAGCCGTTCGCACCGCTCGGTTTCGGCGGCATCTCGGCCGCTGCCGCCTCGATCTTCTTCGCTTACGTCGGCTTCGATGCGGTCTCGACCGCGGCCGAGGAAACCAAGAACCCGCAACGCAACATGCCGATCGGCCTGATCGGTTCGCTCGGCATCTGCACGATCTTCTATCTGTTGGTTGCGGCGGGAGTGATCGGCACGGTCGGCGCGCAGCCCCTGCTGGCGCCGGACGGCACCGGCCTGGCCCCGGGCTCGAGCGAGCTGACTGCGGCTTGCGAATCCATCGCCAACGACGCGGTCGTGTGCTCGCGCGAGGCGTTGGCCTGGACCTTGCGCGAGATCGGCTGGCCGAATGTCGGCAACCTGGTCGGCCTGGCCGCCATCCTGGCGCTGCCGTCGGTGGTGCTCATGATGATGTTCGGTCAGACCCGCATCTTCTTCGTAATGAGCCGCGACGGCCTGCTGCCGGCAGCCTTCAGCAAGATCCATCCGAAGTTCCGCACCCCGCATGTTGTTACCATCACCACCGGCATCTTCGTCGCGTTCTTCGCGGCGCTGTTCCCGGTCGGGGCGCTGGCGGACATCTCCAACGCGGGCACGCTGTTCGCCTTCGCGATGGTCGCTATCGCGGTGTTCGTACTGCGGCGGACCGACCCCTCCCGACTCCGGCCGTTCCGCACCCCGGCGGTGATGCTGGTGGCGCCGCTCGCCGTGATCGGCAGTGCCTACCTGTTCTTCAGCCTGTCGTGGTACACGCTGGGAATCTTCATCGGGTGGGCGGTCCTCGGCCTGCTGATCTATTTCCTCTACAGCCGCGGTCACAGCCACGTCGGGCGCGGCATCGTCGAGGTGCATGAGGACGACGCAGGCATCCCGCCGCAGCCGGTGCCGCCGATGCCCGGCGCGCCGACGCCGGGTGGGGAGCAGGCGTAGCGGATATCGCGCTTCGCCCGATGGCGGGCGAGGCGGCCGCGATGATCGCATACCTCGATCGGCCCGATGCCTTCACGGCCGCTGAGTGCGACGCGATCGTGGCGCTTGGCGAGACCGCGACGCTCGAGCAGGCCACCGTATTCGGCGACGGGGGCGACCGGGTGGATCCGCGGATGCGGCAGGCCGAGCGATGCTACTGGTCGCGCGAGATCGCGGGCGGCTGGATCCACGAGCGCCTCGACGCGCTGTTCGCCGAGGCGGGCGAGCGCTTGGGGCTCGCCGTCGACCCGGTGTTCGAGAACATCCAGTTCGTCCGCTACGGTGTGGAAGGACATTTCCGGATCTGGCACAGCGATGCAGGCGCCGACCGCCATGACGCGCGGTTGATCTCGATCTCGGTCGAGCTGTCCGAAACCTGCGATTACGACGGCGGCGTGCTCGAGATCGCGCCGGCGGTGGGCCTGCCGCGCACCCTGCCGCGCGGCGGCGCGCGGCTGTTTCCCTCGCGCGCGATCCACCGGGTGACTCCGGTGACGCGCGGGGTGCGGCACGCGCTGGTGGCGTGGACGGGCAAGAAAGCCCTGCAATAAGGGCCGCTCCGTTCCCGCGGAGCGGCCCACGCGCGTGACGAACGCGTCCGGGCGTGTTCGTGCGCTTTTCGAGAACGGCAGGCGGACAAAATCGGTTCCTTGCGACTCGCTCCCGATGGGAACATAATGGGAACATAGGAGTCGATTCGCTATGGACCTGTCCACCCCCCGCTCTCTTGGGCCCACTGCCGGCGAGCTCATGCCGCTTGGAAGCCGCGCCCCTCGCTGGCGCCCGGGCCTGCCGTGCCGCCCCACGCATAGCGAGGTGTTCGGCTCGGGGGACGAAGCGAGCGGGGTTGCGCTAGCGTTGGCCCTGGCGCTCGACGGTTTTGCTCAGGACCGGATCGAGCAGCGTAGTGTGCTGTGGGTGCAGGATGCGGCCGCGTTGCGGCTCAACGGACGGCCTTATCGTCCCGGCCTGCCCTCGGCGCTGCGGCGGCGGCTGATCCACGTCTGCGCACCAAGTTGCGAAGATGCGCTGTTCGCGCTCGAAGAAGGGGTGCGTTGCCGCGAGCTTGCCTGCGTGATCGGTGAGATCGCGGGGAATCCCAAGGCGCTCGATTTCACTGCCTCGCGCCGGCTCACGCTCGCGGCCGAAAGACATGGTGTGCCGCTGTTCCTGGTCCGCCACGACGCGCAGGCCGATTTGAGCTCGGCGCGGATGCGCTGGCGGGCTCGCGCGGCGCCTTCACTGCACCCGCGCTGGAACGCGGACGCGCCGGGCTCCGCGGCTTGGCGCGCCGAGCTGTTCCGTGCCCGCGGGCATGCCCCGGGGGAGTGGATTCTGGATGACGGGGCTGAGCTCGCCGAGCGTCCTTCGACCCTTCGACAGGCTCAGGGCTCAGGACGAGCGGGGGAAGGGCGCGAATTCCCCCAAACCCGCTCAGCCTGAGCTTGTCGAAGGCTGCCCGTTGCCGTGCCCAACATCCCATCTCGGCGTATCATGGCGATTTGGCTGGCGCGGCTGGCGGTCGATCGCTGGCGGCAGGCTGAAGGTTGCCGGCGCGGCGAGGGGGCGGATGCTGCGCCCGTCGCGCTGGTCACCGAGACCGCCCATGGTCCACGCATCACCGAGGCCAACGACACCGGGCTGGCAGCCGGTGCGCGGCCTGGAATGCCTGTGGCCGACGCGCGCACGCTATGCCCTCGGCTCAAGGTTGTCCCCGCCGATCCGGAAGGCGATCGCGCGTTCCTCGAACGGCTCGCCGTGTGGGCGCAGCGCTGGGGGCCGTGGGCGGCGCTCGATGTGCCCGATGGGCTGCTGGTCGACGTCAGCGCGGTTGCGCATTTGTTCGGCGGCGAAGCGGAGCTGCTGGCCGATGTGCAGGATCGTCTCACCGCGCAAGGGCTGGTCGCCCGCGCGGCGATCGCGCCGACCGCCGGCGCAGCCTGGGCGCTCGCGCATCATGGGCCGGAGCGGGCAATCCTCGCGTCTGACGAGGATGCCGAACAGCGATTGTCCGGATTACCGGTCGCGGCGCTGCGGCTCGAACCCGAGGCAGTGCTGGTGCTGCGCCGATTGGGACTCAAACGGTTCGGTGACCTCACCGGTATCGGCCGCGATGCGCTCAAGCGTCGTTTCCGCAGCCGCTCGGCCGCGGCGAACCCGCTGCTGCGGCTCGATCAGCTGCTCGGCCGGCTGCCAGAGCCGCTGCTGCCTGTCGTCGCCGTGCCGCCCGCGTTGGTCCAGCGGCGCCTGCTCGAGCCGATCCGTCACCGCGAGCTGCTCGACCAGGTCGTCGCCGATCTCGCCGCCGACATGGCGCGCGAGCTGGAAGGGCGCGGCGAGGGTGCGCGGCGGCTCGAGCTCGGCTTGTGGAAGGTCGACGGCGAGGTGGTCGTGCGCAGTCTCGAATTCGCCGCTGCCACGCGGGATCCGGCGCATATCGCCCGCCTGTTCGCGGCCCGGCTCGACGCCATCGACGCCGGCTTCGGCATCGAGCTGGTGCGGATGTGCACCGCCTGGGCCGAACCGCTTGCGCTCGCACAGGCCGATCTCGAGGCCGGGGCGGAGGAACCCGGCACCTCGCTCGCGACCTGCCTCGACCGGCTGGCGGTACGGCTCGGCGCCGACGCCGTGCGCCGCCCTGTGCCTTTTGCCAGCCACATCCCCGAGCGCGCCCAGCGCTGGCAGGCCCCGCTTGCGCCCCAACCGCCCGCGCAGGAGGAACTCGCCTTCCATGCCCGACCTTTGAAGCTGCTCGACTGTGCGGAGAAGATCGCGGTGCTTTACGCCACTCCCGACGGCTACCCGAAGCAATTCCGGTGGCGCGGCACCTTGCACGAGGTCGTGCGGGTCGAAGGCCCTGAACGGATCGCCCCCGAATGGTGGCGCGAGAAAGGCAGCACGCGGCTGCGCGACTACTACCGCATCGAGGACAGCGTCGGCCGCCGCTACTGGATCTACCGCGCCGGCCTGGTCGGCGACGGCCGCGGCGGCTTGCCTGACTGGTTCCTGCAGGGGTTGTGCGCGTAGAAACCCGCGCGCCACGCTGCTAGAGCTCGTCCATGAACCGTATTCCTCTCGTCGGCGAGCCTGTGCCGTGGTTCCATGCGCAGGCGCTGGACGGCAATTCCCGCTACGCTTTCGATACTTCCGCCGGCCGCTGGATCGTGATGCTCTTCGCAGGACAGGCGGGGCGGCCCGAGCTTGGTCCGGCGCTCGAGCTCCTCGCCGCCAATCGCGACTTGTTCGACGATCTCAATGTCTGTTTCTTCGGCGTCACGATCGATCCCGCCGACGCCGCCGAAGGGCGCATCGCCCAGTTGCTGCCGGGTGTCCGCTGGTTCCTCGATTACGATCTGGCGGTGTCGAAAGCTTACGGCGCGATCGGCAAGGATGGATCGACTACCTATCAGCCCTACTGGCTGCTGCTCGACCCGCTCCAGCGCGTGCTAGTCCGCGCTCCGCTGCCGGAGGGGCCGCGCATACTCGCCGAGTGCCGTCGCCTTGCTACCGAGCCGCGCGGCATGCCCGCGCCGGTGCTGATCGCGCCGCGCATCCTCTCGCCCGACCTCTGCCGGCGCCTGATCGACCTCTACGAGCGAAGCGGCGGCGAGGAATCGGGTTTCATGCGCGATGTCGGGGGGGTGACCACGACGATCGTCGACCATGGTCACAAGCGCCGGGCGGACTGCACGATCGACGACGAGGAGCTGCTCAAGCTGCTCAAGACCAGCCTGTTCCACCTGTTGCGCCCATTGGTGCAGCGCGCTTTCCAGTTCGATCCCACGCGCATCGAGCGGTGGATCGTCGCTTGCTACGACGGCGGCACCGGCGGCTATTTCCGCCCGCACCGCGACAACACCACCAAGGGTACGGCACATCGCAAGTTCGCAGTCACCATCAACCTCAACGCCGAGGACTACGAAGGCGGCGACCTGTGTTTCCCTGAGTTCGGTCCGCAGACCTATCGCGCGCCAACCGGCGGCGCGGTGGTGTTCTCCTGCTCGCTGCTGCACGAAGCTCGGCCCGTGACCAGGGGCCGGCGCTATGCGTTCCTGCCGTTCCTCTACGACGACGACGGCGCTCGAACGCGCGAACGCAATCTGGCTTTCGTCTCGCCCGAACTGCAGGCCTACCGTTCGGGGCTGCCAGCCGACGATCCGCCGGCCGAGGATCTGCCGGTCACTTCTCCCTGAGCCGCGGCATCAGCTCGACGAAGTTGCACGGGCGGTTGCGACTGTCGAGCTGCTCGGCGAGGATACCGTCCCAGCCGTCCTTCACCGCGCCGTTCGAGCCGGGCAGGGCGAAGATGTAGGTCCCGCGCGCCACCGCGGCGCAGGCGCGTGACTGGACCGTGCTGGTGCCGATCGTCTGGTAGCTGATCCAGCGGAACAGCTCGCCGAAGCCCTCGATGTCCTTTTCCTTGACCCGGTCGATCGCCTCGGGTGTCACGTCGCGGCCGGTGAGGCCGGTGCCGCCGGTCGAGACGATCGCATCGATGTTCGGATCGTCGATCCAATTGTTGAAGCGGCGCGCGATCGCGTCGGCATCGTCCTTCTCGATCGCCCGCGCCGCCAGCCGGTGGCCGGCGCCCCTGATGCGCTCGGCAAGCAAGTCGCCCGACGTGTCCTCCGCCGGCCCGCGCGTGTCCGAGACGGTGAGGAGCGCGATATTGATCGGCTTGAAATCGCGATCGGGATCGATCGCCATCAATCGCCGCCCGTCGAGAGGTAAACCCGCCCGTCACTCGCTCCGCCCGGAAAGCCGGGCCAGGCATTTTGGGCCAGCGCCGCGCGGCTCGCCGAGAGCGCCTGGGCCTGCCGCTCGTACATCCAGTAGTTTCGCATCACGATCGCGACATAGCTGCGGGTTTCCCAATAGGGGATCGATTCCATCCACAGCAGGGGATCGCCCTGGTCGTTGATCTCGTAGTTCCAGCGCGTCAGCGGGGTCAGGCCCGCGTTGTAGGCGGCCATGATCTTGGGCAGCGCGCCGCCGGTCGCGGGATGATCGCGCAGCATCTCGAGGTTGCGCTGGCCGAATGCGAGATTGACCCTGGGGTCGAAGATGTCGACCTGGGCAGCATTGAGACCGAGGCGCGAAGCGTGTTCGCGCACGGTGATGGGGGTGATCTGCATCAGCCCCTGCGCCTGCGCCGGGCTGACAGCGGAGGCGCGAAAGTTCGATTCCTGCAGCGTGTGGGCGTAGGCGAGGGCCGGATCGACGCGCCAGCCGGTCACCGGCACCCATTTTGGCGCCGGATAATGCGAAGCCGGGTCGGGCGCGCCGCCGCTTGGGGCGTTGTGCGCCATGTAGAGCTGGGTCGCGGGCAGGCCGAGATCGCGTGCCAGGCGAGACAGGGCGGCGTAATCGTCCGGATCGCCGATGCGTGCCTGGTGGAGCAGAACCTCGCTCGACAGGGTATCCCGCCCGATCTCCGCGAGCGCGATCGCAACGCGGACGTTCTCGATGTCGCCGACGCGGCGCCAGTCGTCCTGACTGAACTCGGCGCCGGCGATCCGGGGAGGAAGGGTTATGCCGAGCACTTCAGCGGCGAGCATGCCGTAAAGCGTCTCGTCGAACTGGGCGGCGCTGCGGAACAGGGCGTTGCTGCGCTCCGGCTGGCGACAGCGCAGTGCGGCGCGCCCGGCCCAATATTGCGCGGCCGTGCGCAGCTCGAGGTTCTGCGCGCCATAGGCGGCACGCTCGAACGCGGCGCCCGACTGCGCGCAATCGCCGAGGCGCCAGGCGGCAAGTCCCATCGTCCAATCGCCTTCCGCGACCCAGGCGCCGCTGCCTTGCGCGACGGTGGCCGCCTGGGCGAGCGCTTCGGCGTCGCGGTTCTCGATGTAGTAGCTCCAGGCCACCTTCTGGCGCCATTCGGCGCGCGCTTCGGCGCTGAGCGACGCGTCGATTCCGTCGAGCAGCAGACGGGCGCCGTCGGGATCGTCGTTGGTGATCCGCTCCTGGATCGCGCTCGCGATGGTGGCGGGCATCGTACCGTCTTCGACCGTGCGCGGGCGCGTGCGCTTCGGAGTGGAGCCGGTCGCATAAAGCTGCCGCGCGAAGGGCAGGTCCGGCAGGCTCGTCGCGCCGCGTGTCAGCGCCAGACGACTGAGCTGCGCGGCCTGCGGCAAGTTGCGGCCGCTCTGCAGCCAGGCCTCGATCTGAGGCAGCTCAACGCGCGGGGAGTTGGCGGCGGTGTAGAGCTCAGCGAGCGCGACCGCGTGAAGCAATCCGTTTGGTCGCTGTGCGAGCAGGGCCTGCGCGCCGGCCCAGTCTTGCCGATCTATCGCCGCGAACACCGCGGCGTAGTAGTCATGCGCCTGCCGATCGAGCTGGCGCGATGCGGCGACGCGCGAGGCGTGGCTGGTATAGTAGTCGTGAGTGGGCTGCGCCGCGACCGGCGTCATAGTCCCCATGGCGGCCACCGCCGCCAGCCCCGTCAACAGTCGCTTCACACCGATCCCTCGCCCGTCCAGTCTAGCCAGCGTTGCCACAGGCCGGCGCGCTGCCGGGCATTTCCCAGCAAGCGCTCGGGCGCGTAGCTCGCGAGCATGGGCACTGCCGTACCTTGAATCGCCAATTCGCTAACGCCGGGAGCGGCTTGCGCCGGATCGTGCCCCAGCAGCGGCAGAATGCGGGTCCCCAGCACGATCAAACGCTCGGGCTTGGCCAGCCGGATGTGATGGAGCAGGACTTCGCCGAGACCGTCGGCGCGCAGGCGTTCCCAGTCGGGCAATGGCGTGTGGCGCGGTAACGCCGCTGCGAGGTAGATTCGATCGGGCGCCAGGCCCATGGCCATGGCCAGTGAGGCGAGCAGGCGGCCTTCCGCCCCGGACAGCAGAGTTTCGCTGTCTTCGGCCTCGGGCATTGGGACCAGCATCATCAGCGCCGCACCGGCCTCCCCGCGCGGCGCGACACGCGGGTTGAGACCGCCGCCATCGAGAGTCGGCTCCTCCAACCACCATTCGCGAAAGGCGGACAGGTCCTGCGGCCAGGAGGATGGATCGCCGCCAATCCTCGGTTTCTCGGGCGGGGCAGGCGTTGGGCCGGCCATTGCCGGCGCTTCCGCCGGCGCGTCCTGCGCCAGCCAGCCTTGCGGCTGGTCGTGAAAGGCGAGATCGACGCCCGCCTCACGCCACCAGGCCTGCGCCGCGGCGATGCTCTCGGCGAGCGCGAGGGAGGAGGGCCGGTCAGTCACCGGGTGAGGTCTTGACCTGTGCCCACGCAGGTATCAAGCCCGCAGCCATGCCGATCCCCGCGCAAGGCCGTCCCCGATGAATGATCGCGAGTCCATGCCCGTCGACGTCGTGATCGCCGGGGCAGGGCCGGCGGGGCTTTCGGCGGCGATCCGGCTCAAGCAACTGGACCCGAATCTCGAGGTCGTCGTGCTCGAGAAGGGTTCCGAGGTCGGCGCGCATATCCTGTCGGGCGCGGTGATCGATCCGCGCGCGCTCGACGAGCTGCTGCCCGACTGGCGTGAAAGCTGTTCGCTCGCCGAAGTGCCGGTGACGCAGAACGAGCATTGGGTGCTGACGCGCCGCGGCAAATGGGAAATGTCGCACCTCATGCTGCCGCCGTTGATGTCGAACGACGGCTGCTACACCGGCTCGCTCGGCAACGTGTGCCGCTGGCTCGCCGAGCAGGCCGAGGCGCTCGGAGTGCAGGTGTTCCCGGGTTTCCCGGCCAGCGAGGTGCTGTTCGACGAAAGCGGCGCTGTCATGGGTCTCGCGACCCAGGACATGGGTGTGGCCGCCGACGGCTCGCACAAGCCCGACTACCAACCGGGAATGGAACTGCACGCAAAGTACACGCTGTTCGCCGAGGGCGCGCGCGGCCACCTGACCAAGCGGATGCGGACGCATTTCGATCTGGAAGCCGATTGTGAACCGCAGGTCTATGGCTTGGGAATCAAGGAATTGTGGGACATTCCGGCCGAGAAGCATGAGCCTGGCCGGGTGATCCATACCCAAGGATGGCCGCTCGCGGAGCGCGACACCTGGGGCGGCGGATTCCTCTACAACCAGGCGAACGGGCAGGTCGCGCTCGGCTTCGTTACGGCGCTCGACTACGCCAACCCCTGGATCAGCCCGTTCGAGGAGTTCCAGCGCTGGAAGCAGCATCCGGCGATCCGCGCGGTGATCGAGGGCGGGCGGCGAGTCGCTTACGGCGCCCGGGCGATCAACGAGGGCGGTTGGCAATCGGTGCCGAAACTGGCTTTCCCGGGCGGGGCGCTGGCCGGCTGCTCGGCCGGGTTCGTCAACGTACCGCGGATCAAGGGCACGCACACCGCGATGAAGAGCGGCATGCTCGCCGCCGAAGCCATCGCCGGGGCCATCGCGGACGGGCGCGAGAAGGACGAGCTGGCCGAGTACGAAACGGCGCTGCGCTCGAGCTGGATTGCCGACGAGCTCAAACTGGTGCGCAACGCCCAGCCGCTGGTATCGCGCTTCGGCGATGCCGTCGGCACTCTGCTGGCCGGCGCGGACATGTGGCTGCGGACGCTCAAGGTGCGCCTGCCGTTCACGCTCGGCCACCACACCGACGCCGAGGCGACGCGCCGGGCCGATCTCTACCCGCCGATCGTCTATCCCAAGCCGGACGGCGTGATCAGCTTCGACCGCCTGTCCTCGGTGTTCCTGTCGGGCACCAACCATGCCGAGGACCAGCCGAACCACCTAAGGCTCAAGGACCCGGCGGTCCCGGCCAAGGTCAACTGGCCGCTCTACGCCGGCCCCGAGGCGCGGTACTGCCCGGCGGCGGTCTATGAGTGGGTCGGGGTCGAGGAGGGGAACCCGCGCCTGGTGATCAACGCCCAGAACTGCGTCCACTGCAAGACCTGCGACATCAAGGACCCGCCCC
>CBHCZH010000042.1:0-23952 GCA_965977975.1 uncultured bacterium | reverse complement strand
CAGGTCGATCTCACTTCCGACGCTGCGGTTGCGCAAGTTCAGAGCAAGGTGGATCGCCGCGAGATCGGATTGATGATCTTCAATGCAGGAGCGGTTCCGTACCTAACAGAGTTCGCTGATCTTGCACCGGGCCGCGTCTTGGAATGCACGCGGCTCAATGTCATGGGCCAGACCACCTTTGCCGCTGCCTTTGTCCCGCTCATGCGCGCCTGTGGGCGGGGAGGGGTAATTCTGCTCGGTTCGGCCGCTTATGCCTCGGGCCTCGGCAGACTTGCCTGCTATGCTGCGTCCAAGGCCTATTCGAGAATCCTCGCGGAGGGCTCGTGGTAAGAACTGCAGCCGCATAGCGTGGACGTCCTGCACGTGGTCGCAACCAGAACGCGTACATCGGCCGTCCAGCGTCTGGGTATGCCGCTCGACAGCGAGGATTTTTTTGCGGTTGAACCGGAACAGGTGGTCGAGGAAAGCCTTTCCGCGATCGAGAAAGGGCCGGTTCATTGGATCGGGGGCAGCGAGCAAACAGCGCGAGCGATCGAGGCATGGGCCGTGCAGCGGCTGTAAGCGCTGTAAGTCGCGCGTTCCAGGAGGCCGTTCCCTGACTACCTGCCGCATGCTTGATGCTGCACAGGACGACGTTGCGTTTGCTGGTGTCGAAGCAGGGGCATTAGAAGCGCGGTTGCTCCCATCAGCGCGCCAAGGCCCGATAGCAGCCAGTCATAGCTTGCGGTGGAATCATAGATCCATCCGGCTGCAAATGGCGCCACCACCGCGGCAACGGCGGAAATTGAGGTCGCCAGCCCCAACAGTATTCCAAAACTGCGCATGCCGAAGTGCTTTGCGATCATGTAAATGATGATGTCGTTTTCCGCGCCGACTGTTGCACCGAAAATGAGGGCCGACAGCGCGAGAATTCCGATGCCCGGTTCGCCGATCAGCATCAGCGCCAAGCCGACAAGCGGGAACGCAAAGCAGCAGCTGGCAACCCAATGGGCGGGAAATCGGTCGAGCAGGTGGCCGATCGTAATTCTGGCGGCAAAACCCGAGATGCCGGCCAGAGCGGCGATCCTGCCTGCAGCCAGAAGATCGAGGCCCTTGCCGGTCAGCAGGGGAACCAGGTTGGGCGACAAGGCCATGGTGTAAAGAATGAACGAGAACATGCCGAAAGCGATGATCCAGAATTGGAACGTGCGGACTGCTTCGGAGAAGGGAACTCCGCTACTTTCTGCCCTGGGTGCCGTGACGACATCTGCCGCCGGATCCCCCCGATCGGGCGTGTCGTGGAACAGCATCAACGTGAATGGGAGAGTGATTGCCAGCCAGATGAGCGGTGTCAGGGCGAGGGCAGTGCGCCATCCGAACCACTCGATGAGCAACGTGGCGAGAACCGGGACGGCAGCGGCGGTGAGCGAGGATCCGCTCAGCACCACGGCGATGGCAAGGCCTCGGCCTCTTTCGAACCGGCGCACTGCCAGACTTGTCCAGACCAGTCCCTGGCACATGGCAATACCGAGTGCGATCGACAGGTAGTGGAGGCCCCAGTCCAGCATGGTGCCGGTTGCGCCAGCCAGTGCGGCAAAGGACAGGCACATCCAGATCTGGCCGGTCAGGCCGAGCTTGCGCGGCCCGATCCTGTCGAGCAGCCAACCGGCCAGGAAATTCAGCCCTATCCCTGCGAAGCTCGCGATCGACAGACCGGCCATTACCTGCGCGCGCTGCCATCCGAATTCACTTTCTATGGACGGGACGAACGGGCCAAGCGCGAAAGCCTGCAGGCCTACGCAGGAATAGCCCATCATCCCGCCGAGCACGATCGGCCAACCCCGCCGCCATTCTGCGGCGGCCATCGAAGGATGTTCGTTCACGCCCGAGGTCAGCGCCGAATGCGCATGCTGCCCGGTCTGAGATCGAGAACTTCGTTCGCGATATCGGACGGGTGGCGATTGCCGGACAAGAACAGATCGCCCCGCATGAAATCCTCGCCCAAGGGACCGCTCGTCGACCACTCGCTGATCGCCCGCCGCTCCTTGATCCGCCATTCGCCTTCGCGTCGCTCGAACCGGTCAATGTAGCGGCCCATCATCTGATCGAGCATGCGTTCGCCCATGTCGGTGGTGCGAGTGGCCGAGGCGTGAAAATATGTCTCAGCGCCGGCTGAATCGCCATCCACCTTGATGCGTGATTGGCCGAGCAAATGGTTGCAGCTGTCCCACACGTCCACCAGGCTCCGGACGCAGGCTTCGGCAAATTCATGTCCCGGCATCTTCATCGGACCGTGGTCGTCCCAACTGTCCAAGTGGTAGACATCCTTGACAGCATCGGTGTCGCAGCGGTCACATGCGTCGACATAGGCTTCGATAACTTCGCGGATCTCGAAATGGTCGATCAGCCTTTGTAGTCGGGAATCCATTGGCCTCTCCTCTTTCGACTTGTGGTTCGCCCCCGGCATGGCGTTCCGCATCGGGCTCTGTGCGGAATAGTTTCACGCGCCTCATCGTCCCAACGAACGATGGCGGCCGGCGCTCTCGGTCATAGCTTGGCGATTTGGATAAGGAGGTTTCGCGGATATGAGCATGGTTGCCTATCGCATCGCGGAGTTCGCGGGGGCCGTCGGTCTCAAACGCGCTGAAGAGGACCAGCCGAAACCAGGCCGCGGTCAGATCCTGGTCCGGCTCCATGCGGCCTCGCTCAATTTCCGCGACAGCATGATCATCAAGGGCTTCTTCGGCCCCTATGTGCCGCAGGGCATCATTCCGCTCTCCGATGGCGCCGGAGAGGTCGTCGAGACAGGCGAGGGCGTGTCGCGTTTCCGCGTGGGAGACCGCGTCATGCCTATTTTCAATCCCCATTGGATTGGCGGCAAACGCCCCATCGACAGCTCGCCGATGGGGCTCGGCGGCGAGGTGGACGGTGTGCTCGCCGAGTACATAGTCGTCGATGACATCCGAGCCGTCCGCATCCCGGATCACCTCAGTTACGTGGAAGCCTCGACGTTGCCGTGTGCGGCGCTCACAGCATGGAGCGCGTTGGTACAGGAGGAAGCACCGCTCCCCGGCGAGACGGTGGTGACCCAGGGAACGGGCGGCGTTTCGATCTTCGCACTACAGTTCGCAAAACTTTTCGGCGCACGTGTCATTGCCACCAGCAGCAGTGACGAGAAGCTTGCCCGTCTTGTCGCGATGGGGGCAGACGAAACCATCAACTATAAGGAGACGCCCGACTGGGATTTAAGGGTCAAGGAACTGACAGGCGGTCTTGGCGCGGACCTCATAGTTGAAGTTGGCGGCGCGGGCACGCTGCCCAAGAGCTTCCGTTCGTCGCATGCCAACACCCGCATCGCGATTGTCGGCATGGTGTCCGGCGCGAGCGGCGGCGAGGGCTTCGATTTCATGAGCTGGATCGCTTCGACGTATCGAACCGGTGTCGGCAGCCGCGCTGATTTCGAGAACATGAATCGTGCGATCGCTTATCACCAAGTCAGACCCGTGGTGGACCGGGTCTTCGGGTTCGACGAGGTGGCGGAAGCTTTCGAGTACTTCGATGCCAAGAACTATTTCGGAAAGGTCGTGATTTCCATCACCTAGGCCCACGCACTGCGTAGGAGATACCTTTGCAACGAGCATTTGAGATCGAACTGGCACGGCGGCTGCTCGCTCACGCCGAAGCGGGCACGACCGATCTTGCGCCCGAACAGATGACGGTTCCAGCAGGTATCTATCGCGATGAGGCATTGTGGGAACAGGAGGTGGAACAGCTGTTTCGCCGCCAGCCCATCGTAGCCTGCCTTTCCTGTGAGATTGCCGAGGCGGGTTCTTGGCTTGCGCTCACGCTCATCGGCGTGCCGGTGCTGCTCGTTCGCGACGATGATGGCCAACTGCGCGCATTTCTGAACGTCTGCACGCATCGATCGGCCAAGGTGGCGACGGAAACGCCATGCGCCCAGCCTGGCAAGCGCTTTTCCTGCCCATACCATGGCTGGACCTATGATGCCGGCGGCCGGCTGATCGGGGTTGCGAATGCGGACAGCTTCGGATCGCTCGCCAGGGAAGATTACGGTCTCACGCCGCTGAACGTGGATGAGCGCGCCGGACTTGTCTTTGTGGTCCTCCGCCCGGAAGTCGAGATCGATTTCGGCGGCTTCCTATTGGGTGTCGATCGGGCGATCGGCGACCACGCGACCGATTTCGCCTTTGCCGGTGAAGCGTCGGCCCGCGGGGCGAACTGGAAGCTGATGATGGAAGGGCATCTTGAGTCCTATCATTTTGCCGCGCTTCACCGCAACAGCATCGCTGCATTCCAGCGCGCCAATTGCGCCACTTTCGATGCGTTCGGGAAGCATCAGCTCATCACTTTTGCGCACAAGGATATCATCCGACTGCGCAATCTCCCTGAGGATGACTGGCAACCGATCCGCGACAATCTGATTCAGCCGCAGTTTATTCTTTTCCCGGGCACCACCGTCACGCTCTTCAACGATGCCCTGCTCGTGCAGGCGCTACGGCCCGGAGGCGGGCCAGGCCACTCCGTGAACCGCATGGCCTGGGCACAGCCGCGCGGCGCGACCGGCGGGGAAGAGGCGCTCGAGGGCGTACGGCGGCTTGTCCAGGACGAGGACTACGACGCGAGCTTCGCGATTTACGAGGCGCTTGGCGCCGGCGCGCGGGATCACGCGATATTCGGGCGAAACGAACCGAGCGTGCAATATTTCCACAAGGCGCTTGCCGGCGTGATTTGAACCTCGTCCACCCGGACGATTGCGATCTTCCGGATCTCGCGCATCCTCCTGCTGAGAGACATGCAACCGAGGGAATGGGGATGGGAAAGATTGAGCAAGGCGCCGATACGACGGCTGAGCCAATCGAGACACGCAAGGCGGAAGCAAGGAAGCCGCTGCCGTCGATCTTCATCGTGATGACCGAAGCCTTCGACGAGCAGGTTGACGAATTCAACGACTGGTACACGAACATCCATTGTCACGACACGATGCGGATCAGGGGCAGCGTGGCTGTCCAGCGCTGGAAGCTCGCGCCTCACCAACTGCGGTATAACGCCGACCTGAATGGCCCGGAACAGCGCTGGCTGTGCATCTACGAGATCATGGACACGCAGGAAAATATCGATGTGCACGTTCGGGATTGCTTCAGCGATGCCATGCCGATCACAGCCGCCCAGCGGATCGATAAGGCCGAGGATTTCTACTACGTGCCGGCAGGTGGGACGAAGGGCGCCGTGGCGACCTATGCTTCGCGCGATGGCGATGTCCTGCTCGTCCGGATGAACGCGAAAGAGGGCCATGAGGACAGGCTGATCCAGTGGTATCGCGAGCAATATCAGCCGCGTCTGCTGAAACTGATGGGATTCCTTGACGGCGAGCTATACCGCACCGCCGATCTTCAGTTGATTGACGCCGTGCCGCGCTACGAGTTCAGCGGCGTCTATCATGTGGCCGATCCGCTGGTGGCGATCGAGAGCCTCGACAGTCACCTGGCTCAGTCAGGCACGCTGGCTGACTGCCCGCACATCGAACCTGGCAGCATCGGGATCGCCTGTTACGGGGCGATCACCAATCGTTTCACGTCCGAACAGGCCTGCAACCTGCCTCAAGCCCAGAAGGAACTGGAGGACAGGTTTCGCGCCAATATGGGCAACCGGCGGCACATGGCCGAGGCGCCCGACGGGCTGAAGATCAAGCGGGGATGACCGATTGGCCAGCCTCTGCCGGGCCGCGATGTCCATACAGACGATGTCCAGGGCCACCCTTTCCGGGCAAACGATCCAGTCTTGGCGCTCCTTGCGCCGATGCACCTTCAACGATCGCCAAGTGAGTTCCCGATGACCGATATCAAGCACGTGAAGTTCGATCCGGCCGCATTGCAGGCGAAGTATGACGCAGAGCGGGCGAAGCGCCTTCGTGCGGAGGGCAACAAGCAATATGTGAAGGCGCAGGACACCTTCGCTGGATACGTCGAAGACCCTTACACGCCGCGGGTCCCCCGCGACCCGATCGAAAAGGATGTCGAGGTCGCGATCCTGGGCGGAGGCTGGAGCGCGATCCTTGCCGGCGTGGAACTGCGCAAGGCCGGCGTGGACGACTTCTGTTTGATCGACAAGGCCGGCGATTTCGGCGGCGTATGGTATTGGAACCGTTATCCGGGCGTTGCCTGCGATACCGAAGCCTATGTCTATATGCCGATGCTCGAGGAAATGGGCTACATGCCCAAGGCCAATTTCGCGAGCGGACCGGAAATCCGTCAGCACGCCATTAGTATCGCGCGCAAGTTCCGCCTCTATGATGGCGCGCTGTTGCAGACGGTGGTCGAGGAGGCGCGGTGGGATGATGCGGCCGCTCGCTGGATCATCACGACCGACCGCGGCGACACCATCCGCGCGCATTATTTCATCATGACATCGGGTTCGCTCCAGACGCCCAAACTTCCGAGCATTCCGGGCCTTCACGATTTCAAGGGGCACACATTCCATACGTGCCGCTGGGACTATGCCTATACCGGGGGCAATGAATTCGGCGGCCTGACGAAGCTCAAGGACAAGAAGGTGGCACTCGTTGGGACCGGCGCAACGTCGATTCAGGCGGTTCCGCACCTCGGTGCGTCGGCCGAACATCTCTATGTGTTCCAGCGCACCCCGTCATCCGTCGACTATCGCAATGAGCGGCCGACCGACCCTGAATGGTATCATTCGCAGGAGCCCGGCTGGCAAATGCGGCGCATCGAGAATTTTCACAAGCTCATCGAGATGCAGCCTGTCGAAGCGGACATCGTCGGCGATGGCTGGACGAAGCCGGTCTGGAACGTGATGCAGCAATTGACGCCCGACATGGACATGGCGGAGATCGGCCAGCTCATGCAAATGCAGGATTTTGCCACCTGCGAGGCGATCCGTGAGCGCGTGGAGCAGGAAGTCGAGGACCCCAAGACGGCCGAAAGCCTGAAGGCGTGGTATAATCGTCTTTGCAAGCGCCCGTGCTTCCATGACGATTATCTGGTCACCTTTAATCGAGCCAATGTCACGCTGGTCGATACCGAGGGCAGAGGCGTCGAACGGATCACCGAAAAGGGAATCGTCGCCAACGGCGCGGAACATGAGGTCGACTGCATCATCTTCTCGACCGGCTTCGAACTCGGCCCCTATGCGGATGCGCCGGTGATCCCGGTACTCGGCCGTAATGGACTGACCCTGGCCGAAAAATGGAAAGACGGCGCTCTGACGATGCATGGGATCCACATCCACGGATTCCCCAACTTCTTCATGATTTCGATCGCGCAGAGCGCCTGGGCGGCGAGCTTTACTCACATGATGATCGAGCAGGCCCAGCATGTTGCGTACATCATCAAGGAGCTACAGCGCCGCGGGGTTCGTACCGCAGAGGTGACGGAAGAGGCAGAAAAGGCCTGGGTCGACCATCATGTCGAGCTCTCGGCCCGGGTCGCTGGGATCTGGGAAAATTGTACGCCGGGCTTCTTCAACAACGAAGGGAAGATGGATTTGCGAACGGCGCGCAGCGGTTCCTACGGTGGCGGCTTGTTCGGTTTCGTCAGCGTGTTCGAGGCCTGGCGAGATGCTGGAACGCTCGAAGGGCTGGAACTCAAACGCGAGACAGCGACCGCCGCCTAGGGCGGGGCACAGAGCGCGACGCTCAGAACAGCTCCTCGATCCGGCGCAGCGGGCGCGAGCCGTCCCAGGCTGCGGCAATCGCCGCCATCTTTTCATAGAGGACAAGGACACCGGCCGCCGGGCCGACCATTTTCGCCGTCTCCAGCAGTTCGATGAAATGCCCCAGGCGTTCGCGGGCATCGAGATAACAAAAGCGAATGCGTTCCTCGCCCGAAATGGCGGCACCGTGATATGTCGCCTCTTCGCCGTTCGCGGCGTAACGGGCGATCAGTGCATCATAATCCTCGTCGCTGCTGTGGTAGGTGTGGTGGAAGGCCTCGCGGCGGCTTCCCAGGCCTTCCGCGTAGACGGAATGCGCGCCTTCAGGCAGTTGTATAAGCTCGATCTGCTGGTTGCCGCGATAGGCGAACGCGACTTTTAGTTGGTCGTAGTTCGCCTTCTCGCCCAAATAGGTGACGTCGAACAGCGGGAAATCTGCGATCCAGAACGGACCGACGCCGTCGGTTTCGACCATCGCCAGCGCCGTCGCCTCGATGTCGATCGTGCTGTAAGCGATTTGCGCTACGTCCATTTCGGCCTCCCTTTTTTCGATCCATGATAGCCGCCCCGGGCAGCTTGCCTTTCGTCTGTTAGGACGAGGGAGGGAGGAAGGTTCGAACCTAGTCTGCCTTGCCGAACTCCGGGAGGCGAGCATGGCTGGTAAAGGAAAGGCGCTCGATACGAATGCATGCAGCGAGCTGGCCGGGCGGCTATTGGCAGCCCACCACGGCTTCTACGATCCGTTTCCCGCGCTGACGGCTCTGCGCGAATCCAGGCCGATCATCCGAACGGGGGGGTGGTACTTCACGACTGGATTTGACGTTCTCGTGGAAGGCTATCGGGACAAGCGCCTGAGCCGCAACCGTCAGGCTGTCGCGGAGATGGAAGCGCACAGCGGAACGCAAGAACCCGATGACGATCTGCGCCAGGCGCGGATCGCCAACACGCAGATGTTGATCAACCTCGACGAGCCGGCGCACCGTCGGGTGAGGCAGATACTGGAAGTCGCCTTCAAGCCGACCCGCGTCGCCGGTTGGCAGGCGCGCATCGATGCGATCACCGATGAGCTAATCGGGAATGTGACGGGAAAGGTGGAATTCGACCTGCTGCGCGAATTGACCTATCCGCTTCCCGAAAAGGTCATCTGCGAATTGACGGGTGTCCCGCACGAAGACCATCTGCTCTGGGGCAAATGGGCCGAGGACATTGTCGGCGCCGCGCGCACTCATGGCCCGGAGGACGACCGCATCGCGCGCGTCGAGGCCGCCCAGCGCGACTTCTACCTGTATTTCCGCGATCTCGTTGCAGCGCGCCGCCGGAAACTCGGCGACGATCTCGTATCGATCCTGATCCGCGCCGAAGCGGAAGGAGAAAAACTGACCGAGCCCGAGCTGTACGGAACGCTTCAGATGCTGGTCACCGCCGGTCATGAGACGACGGCCAATCTGCTCGGCAACGGCATGGTCGTGCTGATGCGTCACCCCGAGCAGTATGAGCGGCTGCGCCGGGAACCCGAGCTGGCGGACTCCGCCGTCGAGGAAATGCTCCGCTTCGATTCACCTTCCCAATGGTCGCTTCCCCGCGAGGCGGTCGAGGATATCGAACTCCAGGGCGTCACGATCGAACGAGGTTGCCCGATCGTGATGGCGCTCAATGCGGCGAACCGGGACCCGGCGCGCTTCGAGCGCCCCGACGAGTTCGACATCTCCCGATCGCCCAATCGTCATGTCGCCTTTGCCGCGGGCCCGCATTTCTGTCTCGGCAACCAGCTCGCCCGGATGGAGGCGCGGACGATGGTTCAAGCGATCGCGACCCGCCTCCCCCGCTATGAACTGGCGGAGGAGCCACAGCTCAAGGACAGCTTCGTGCGAGCCTACCGAGCGATCCCGGTGCGCGTCGCTGCCGATCAGGGGAGCCGGTAGGCGACCACATAGTCGCCAAGTCCCGTTCCAAGGCCTTGATGTCCGCCCGCAGCGATCACGACGAACTGCTTGCCGGTTTGCTTCGAGAAATAGGTCAACGGCGTGGCCTGCCCGCCAGCGGGCAGGCGGGAGCGCCAGAGTTCCTCGCCGGTTTGCGTCGCATAGGCGCGCAGATAGCGGTCCTGGGCCGCGCCGATGAAGGTCACGCCGCTGCCAATCGCGATCGAACCGCCGGTATTGGGCACACCGATCGGCAGGGGCAGGCCGGTCTGCATCCCAAGCGGGCCAGTATCGCGCGCGGTACCGAGGGGTTTCTGCCAGGCAATCTTGCCCGTGTTCATATCGACCCCGGTGAGCTGACCCCAAGGCGGCGCGATGCAGGGAACGCCAAGCGGCGATATGAAAGGAACCGCCTGCGCTGCGTAGGGCGTTCCGACTTGCGGCAGCCCGGCCATCGCCCCGCTCGCCCTTTCCGCTGAACCCTTGGCATTGGTTGATGCGTCCAGGCTGTTCGGCGGCCGGCTCAGCCCGATCGCATCGGCTTCGGCGCGCGGAATGAGGCGCGTGGTGAACGGCATATGGCCGCTATTGGCGATCAACATGTTGCGCACGGGATCGATCGTTACGCCACCCCAGCTCACGATTCCCGAGCTGCCCGGATAGGAGAGACTGGTCTGCACTGACGGCGGAGTGAACGGGCCTTCATATCGCAGCCGGCGGAACCGGATCCGGCACATCATCTGATCGATCGGCGTCATGCCCCAGGCGGATGCCTCGGTGAACCGATCCCGCAGGAGACTTGGCATGCCGGCCGAGAAGGGTTGCGTGGGGGACGTGAAATCGCCTGGCACCGCACCTTGCGGCACCGAGCGTTCCTCGACCGTCCGCAATGGCTGGCCCGTACGGCGGTCGAGCACGAAAAGCTGCCCGGCCTTGGTCGGAAGGACCAGCGCCGGCATGGGGCCGTTCTTGCCCGGCAGTTCGAAAAGGCTGGGCTGGGCGGGCAGGTCCTGGTCCCAGATATCGTGATGCACGGTCTGGAAGCTCCAGCGCTCGGTCCCTGTCGCTGCATCGAGGGCCACCAGCGCGCTGCCATAGCGTTCCATCGCTGGGGAGCGATGGGCACCGAAGAAGTCGGGCGTCGCATTGCCCAGCGGGATATAGACCAGGCCAAGCTCGGGATCGGCACTAATCGGCGCCCAGGCATTGGGCGTACCGCGCGTATAGCGTCCCTTGGCGGCCGAGGCTGGTGCCAAGCCTTCATCGGCCGCCAGGTCCCAGGACCATTCGAGGCGGCCGGTGCCGGCATTGAAGGCGCGGATCACTCCCGAGGGCTCTCCGATCTCGGCACCGTCCATGACGAACGCGCCGACGATCACGCGGCCGTCCACCATGATGGGCGCGGAGGTGACGAAGTAATATCCTGGTCTGATCGTGCCCAGATCGCGCTTCAGGTCGAGTTCCCCGTTGGTGCCGAAATCGGAACAACGTGCCCCGCTGGCCGCATCAAGCGCGATGAGGCGCCCATCAAGCGTGGGCGAAATGACGCGCCTCGTGCACGGGCGCTCGGCTTCGCCGCCGGTCTTTTCTTCGGCATAATAGGCGACACCGCGGCAAGCGCGCAGCGGCGTCCAGTCGAGTTTCGAGGCGGGATCATGCATCCAGACTCTTTTGCCGGTGTCGGCGTCGATCGCGTGGACCTCTGAGTGCGTGGTGCAGACGAACAGGCGATCCCCGACCTGCAACGGGGTGGCTTCGAAGGTCCAGGCGCTGAGCGCATCGTCGGGACCAGGAAGATCGCCGGTACGGTATGTCCAGGCGTGCTCGAGCCGGCCAACATTTGTCGGGGTGATCTGATCTATTGGCGAAAAGCGCGTGCCGCGGAGATCGCCGGCGTACGTGTTCCAATCGGGCGCAGGGCCCGTGTATGCGGCGATCGGACCGTCGGGATAGCTCGGCCCATCGGAGGCAAGGACGATACCGGCGGCGAAAAGTGCGGCTACCGTGAGGCCAGTCAACATCGCCTTGCCCAGTCGGCGCCATAACCAGGGCAGAGCCAATATCGCGCCGAGGAGTGAGGGAGCAAACAGCCGCGAAAACAGGCCCCATCCGTCAAAGCCGACTTCCCAGAGAGACCAGAACAGCGTGGCCAGGAGGAAGCCTGCATAGAGCGCGAAACCCGCAGCTCGCCTGCGAAGGAAGAGCAGCGCGGCACAGCTAACGAGAGCGATCCCGGCGAGCATGTAATAGGGCGAGCCGCCGAGCGATACGAGGTCAAGGCCGCCTTTGAAAAGCCACGCGCCGACAAGGGCGAAAAGTACGATCCCCAACCAATGACGCGAAGGGCGCTCTTCACGTTCCCCGACAAGAGCCATGCCCGTTCCCTCTCATGTTGAGGAAGCAAGGCTATGCAACGGCCTTGGGGCGCGGCATCGTCCGATTGGACTGTTGCCTCGGGTCGTCAGACCCCTCCGATGCAGACGTATTTGATTTCGAGATAATCCTCGATCCCATACTTGGAGCCTTCGCGACCGAGCCCGCTCTGCTTGATGCCGCCAAATGGCGCGACCTCGGTTGAGATGATCCCGGTGTTGACCCCCACGATGCCGTATTCGAGCGCCTCGGCAACGCGCCAGACCTTACCCAGATCGCGAGCGTAGAAATATGCCGCAAGTCCGTAGATGGTGTCGTTGGCCAGCGCGATGACTTCCTTCTCGTCGGCGAAACGGAAGATCGGGGCGAGCGGAGCGAATGTTTCATCTTCCGCCACAAGCATGTCCCTTGTCGCGCCGGTGATTATGGTGGGCTCGAACCAGGTACGTCCAAGTGCGGATGGAAATCCGCCAGCCACGAGGGTGCCGCCTTTTGCCAGTGCATCGGCGATATGTTCCTCGATCTTCCCGACAGCACTCTGATTGATCAGCGGGCCGATGTCGGTTCCCTCATCGAGACCGTTGCCCAGCTTCAGCCGGCCGACAGCCTGGCTCAGCTTCTCGACAAAGGCGTCGTGGATACCCTGCTGCACGTAGATCCGATTCGCGCAGACACAGGTCTGACCGGCATTGCGGAACTTGCTCTGCATGGCTCCTTCGACCGCCGCGTCGAGATCGGCGTCGTCAAAGACGATGAAGGGGGCGTTACCGCCGAGTTCGAGGCTGAGTTTGGTGATGTTCCTCGCGGCGCTCGCCATCAGCTGGCGGCCGATTTCGGTCGATCCGGTAAAGCTGATCTTGCGGACGGTCTCGCTCCTGCAGATCGTATCGCTGATCTCGCCGGCTGAGCCGGTGATGCACGAAAGGACACCGGCCGGGATGCCGGCTTCGTCCGCCAGCTTGCACAGCGCGAAGGCGGTGAGCGGCGTTGCGCTCGCAGGCTTGACGATCATGGTGCAGCCGGCCGCGAGCGCGGGACCGGCTTTTCTCGTGATCATGGCTGCGGGAAAGTTCCAGGGCGTGATCGCCGCGGTGACCCCGATCGGCTGCTTGAGCACGATGATCCGCGTGTCATCCTTGTGGCCCGGGATCACGTCGCCGTAGACGCGCTTGGCTTCCTCGGCGAACCATTCGATGAAGCTTGCCGCATAGGTCACCTCGCCGCGCGATTCTGCGAGCGGTTTGCCCTGTTCGGCGGTCATGATCCGGGCGATGTCCTCCCGGTTCTCGATGATCAATTCGAACCACTTGCGCAGCAGGTTGGCACGCTCCTTGGCTGTCCGCGCCGACCAGGCGGGCAACGCTGCATGGGCCGCGCCGATCGCCCGCTCGGTCTCCGCCTTTCCGAAGCGGGGGACGCGCACGATCGCGGTCCCGGTAGCGGGGTTCTCGACCGCGAAGCTGTCGTCCGAACCGATCCATTCGCCGGCGATGAAGCAGCGGCTTTCGAGCAGTTCCGGACGATCGAGTTCTAGATCTGACATTGATGCCGTTCCTGGCCCGGTGGTGGATGACAGCGATTTCCTGGCTGCGGGGCCTGTCCCGTCAAGGCGGCCTTACGGCATCGTCCTATTGGACCATGCCCCAATCCGGCCCTCGATATACGCGTGCGCAACAGAGCGCGAGATATTGATCGGACGAGGGTGCCTGTCGTGGAGTGTCGCTTATCCTGCCGCCTTGAAAATGTCCGGACATAATCACTCGAGAGGAAAGACATTCGAATGCCGAAGGTTATCTACAGGACGCACGAGGGCGACACGCACGAAGTCGACATCCAGGCCGGCCGCACAGTCATGCTCGGAGCGACGATGAACGGGGTCCCCGGCATCGATGCCGACTGCGGCGGCACGCTGTCCTGCGCGACCTGCCACATCTATCTTGCACCGGAATGGCTCGACAGGGTTACGCCGATGGACGAGGTCGAGGATGACCTGCTCGAGAACACGGCCTGCGAACGCAAGTTCAATAGCCGCCTCTCCTGCCAGATCGAAGTCACGGACGATCTCGACGGCCTGACTGTTGAGATTCCGGAATCGCAGTTCTGAGATTTGGGGAACGCGATGAGCGGTCTGGTAATTGTCGGCGGATCCTACGCGGGGTTGAACATCGCGGCAACGGCGCGGCAGAACGGCTATCTCGAGCGGATCGTGATGCTGACCGACGAGCAACACCTTCCTTATCACCGGCCGCCCCTGTCCAAGGGCTTCCTGACCGGCGAGAGCGATGAGGCCAGCCTGCCGCTGAAGGGTGAGAAATTCTATGCCGACAATTCGGTGGAAGTCATATTCGGAGCGCGGGTCGAGGCAATCGACAGGCGCGGAAGCCTGAGCTCGACAGTCGGCGATTTCAGCTTCGACAAGCTGGCGATTGCCACCGGAACCCGCGCCCGCATGTTGCCGATTCCCGGCATGGAACTGGATGGCGTCGTATCCTTGCGATCATTGGCGGACGCGCAAGCGATTCTCGCCCGGCTTGACGGAGTCCAGTCGGTCGCGATCGTCGGCGGCGGATTCATCGGGCTCGAGCTGGCGGCAAGTTTCGCGAAGACCGGCCTTGAGGTGACCGTGCTTGAAAGCGCTCCGCGGGTAATGGCCCGTGCCGTCGGCAAGACGATCTCCGACTATGTCGAGGCTCGCTTTTGCGCGGAGGGAGTCCATATGCTCTGCTCTACCGGTGTCGAGGCGATTGTGGGCGAAGGCGGGGAGGTCGCCGGCGTGCGCGACACACACGGCAAAGCGCATCGCGCACAGCTCGTCGTGATGGCGGTCGGGGCCGTTCCCAATATCGAGCTTGCCGAACCGCTGAGCCTTGCAGACAGCGCCGGGATTCGCGTGGACGTCAACGGCCGTACCGGTGATCCGCGCATCTTTGCCGCGGGAGACTGTGCGTTCGGATTGAATCTCTACGCGGGATGCGATGTGCGCCTGGAATCGGTCCAGAATGCGACCGATCAGGCAAAGGCCGCCGGGGCTGCGATTGCAGGCAGCGAGTTCCGCAACGATGCGGTGCCCTGGTTCTGGTCCGACCAGTTCGACATGAAGCTGCAGATGGTCGGCTTCTCGCAGGGCGCCAATCACGAGGTCGTGCGAGGCTCGATCGAGGAAGGTCGTTTCTCGGTGTTTCACATGAAGGACGACCGCGTCGTCGGCATCGAATCGATCAACGCGGTCGCGGATCACGTCTTCGGTCGCAAAATGCTCAAGAACGATCATTCGATCTCCCCCGAGATCGTGGCCGATGTCAGCGTAAAGTTACGAGACGCCGTGCCGGCTTGACCGGGTCACCAGGCCGGAATGCCTGTGCCAATAGTCCATTGGGACGTTTGCCCGCGGCGTGGCTGGCGCCATGCGGGAACATGTCGATTCCCAAGCTTTACAGGAAAGGCCGGCCGCCATTCGTGCTGCGATCTTCGAGGAAGTGGGAAAGCCGCTGTCGATGCGGAGTGTGCCCGATCCCGAGCCCGGTCCGGGGCAGCTGCTGGTCCGGGTCGCGCGTTGCGGGATCTGCGGCAGCGACCTCCATATGACCCAAGGGCACGGCTACACCGTGCCCGCAGGCACTGTGCTCGGCCATGAATTGACGGGAGAGATCGTCGACATCGGGGTCGGCGTCGAGGGGTTCGCGAGGCGCGAGCGCGTTGCAGCAATGCCGATCGCGGGATGTGGCAATTGCCGGTACTGCCTCGCGGGCGAGCCGGCCCGCTGCGTGCGGATCGAGTATTTATTCGGCGGCTATGCCGAATTTGCGTTGGTGAGCGCCGTCACCGCGATGAAGCTGCCGGCGATGCTCTCGGATGCCGACGGCGCGCTCGCCGAACCGCTTGCCGTCGCGTTGCACGGGACAGCGATGGCCAGGCTTGCCCCCGGAGCCAAGGTATTGATCCTTGGTGCCGGGCCGATCGGCCTTTCGGCCCTGTTCTGGGCACGCAAGCTGGGTGCGGGCGTCGTCGATGTTGTCGAGCGAGCCGAAGTGCGGGCGGAAATTGCCCGAAAAATGGGTGCCGGCGCCGTGAACGCGCCGCAGCCGATCGATCCTGCGGCGCTCATGCCTGGCGCAGACCCTGAGGCCGCTTACGACGTCGTGATCGAGTGCGTTGGGCGGCCCGGGCTGCTGATGCAGGCATTGGCGGCGCTTCGGGTCGGGGGGACGATAATATCGCTCGGCTACTGCTTCGAGCCGGACGGCGTCGTCCCGTCCGTGGCGGGCCAGCGCGAGGCGCGGATCATCTTTCCTCAGCTCTACACCGTGGCCGAATTCCGGCACGCGCTCGATGTCCTCGATGGCGGCGCGGTCGAGCCGCGTCACATGGTGACACGCACGGTCTCTCTGGGCGGTCTGCCAGACATGTTTGAAGCGCTCCGGTCGAACCCCGCGGAGTGCAAGGTCTTAGTCGATCCGATGTTGGAGGCCGCGTGAACCAGAAAACCGAAAGCTATGGACGGCAGTTGTTCGATGCCCTGCGTGATCGGCGCACCATCAAGCCGCTCATCGCGCAGGAACCGTCGCTGACGATCGATGACGCCTATGCGATCAGCCTGGAGTTCCTGGCGCGCCGCCGCGCGGACGGCGAGCGCGTGATCGGCAAGAAGATCGGCGTGACCAGCAAGGCGGTGCAGGACATGCTGGGCGTGCATCAGCCCGACTTCGGCTTCCTGACGAATTGGATGTATGTCGAGGGCGATATCGGCGTCGATGCAAAGCGACTGATCGCGCCCCGAGCCGAGGCGGAGATCGCCTTCATACTGAAGGACGGCCTCGCCGGTCCGGGCATCACGCCGGCCGACGTCATCGCCGCGACCGAGAGCATCGCGCCGTGTTTCGAGATCGTCGACAGCCGGATCGAAGACTGGAAGATCTCGATCGTGGATACGGTGGCAGACAACGCCAGCTGCGGCGTTTTCGTGCTCGGCGAGGCGAGGGCGAACCCGCGCGACTTCGACCTGCCGAACCTGCATGTCACCGTCAGCAAGAACGGCAGACCGCTGTCGGAGGGCTTTGGCCATGCCGTTCAGGGCGATCCGGCGATGGCCGTGGCCTGGCTCGCGAACACGCTCGGGGCCTACGGCGTCACGCTGGATGCCGGCGACGTGATCCTTTCGGGGTCGGTCGTGCCGCTCGAACCTGCTGCAAAGGGCGACCGTTTTGAAATGACGTTGCACGGCATCGGCACGTGCAGCGCCAATTTCGTTTGAAGGATGAATGATGGGCAAGGTGAAGGCAGTCATCATCGGTTCGGGCAATATCGGCACCGACCTCATGATGAAGATGGTGAAATACCCTCATAATATCGAGCTTGCAGCCGTGGTCGGCATCGACCCCGCCAGCGACGGGCTGGCATTGGCCCGCAAGCACGGCATCGCGACGACGCATGAAGGCATCGAAGGCCTGAGGAAGCTGCCCTGCTACAAGGACATCCGGATCGCGTTCGATGCGACGAGCGCTTATGCCCATGAAGTGCATGACGCGATGCTTCGTGCCGACGGCATCCGCGTGGTCGATCTGACCCCGGCGGCAATAGGGCCGTTCACCGTCCCGCCGGTCAACATGGAGGCGCATCTCGATGCGCCGAACGTGAATATGGTCACCTGCGGCGGACAGGCGACAATCCCGATGGTCGCCGCGGTCAGCCAGGTGGCGAAGGTGCATTATGCGGAGATCGTCGCTTCGGTATCGTCGCGCTCGGCGGGACCCGGCACGCGCGCGAACATCGACGAGTTCACCCGCACGACGGCCCGCGCGATCGAGCAGGTCGGTGGAGCGGAGAAGGGCAAGGCGATCATCATCCTCAACCCGGCGGAGCCGCCGATGATCATGCGCGATACGGTCTTCACCCTATCGGAAGGGGCGGACGAGGAGACGATCCGCCAGTCGGTGGAAGCGATGGTAGCCAAAGTGCAAGCCTATGTGCCGGGCTACCGCCTGAAGCAGCAGCTGCAGTTCGAACGGTTCGGTGACAATAATCCGCTCAAGATTCCGGGACGCGGTGAATTCACCGGGATCAAGACGATGATCCTCCTCGAAGTGGAGGGGGCGGGCGATTATCTGCCCAGCTATTCGGGCAACCTCGACATCATGACGGCCGCGGCGAAAGCCACCGGCGAGTTGATCGCGGAAAGGATCGCGGCATGAGCGCCAAATTCGACGTCGAAGCCGGTGAGAAGCTCTACATCCAAGACGTGACACTGCGTGATGGCATGCACGCCATCCGCCACATGTACGGCATCGATCATGTCCGCAGCATCGCCGCGGCGCTGGACAGGGCCGGCGTCGATGCGATCGAGGTTGCGCACGGCGACGGCCTTTCGGGAATGAGCTTCAATTATGGCTTTGGGGCGCACACCGACTGGGAGTGGCTCGAGGCGGTTGCCGACGTGCTGGAAAACAGCGTGTTGACCACGCTGATCCTGCCAGGCGTCGGCACGGTCGAGGAGCTCAGGCGAGCCTATGACATCGGCGTACGCTCGGTACGCGTGGCGACGCACTGCACCGAGGCTGACGTCTCGAAACAGCATATCGGCATCGCGCGCGATCTGGGCATGGACGTCGCGGGCTTTTTGATGATGAGCCACATGATCGAGCCCGAGGTGCTCGCAGGCCAGGCGCTGCTCATGGAAAGCTACGGCGCGCAGTGCGTCTATGTCACCGACAGCGGCGGCGCCCTCGACATGGATAGGGTGCGCGCCCGCTTCGAAGCCTATGACCGGGTGCTCAAGCCGGAGACGCAGCGCGGCATGCATGCCCACCACAATCTCTCGCTCGCGGTCGCGAACTCGATGGTCGCCGCGCAGCAGGGGGCTGTGCGCATCGATGCGTCATTGGCCGGCATGGGTGCGGGTGCGGGTAACGCGCCTCTAGAGGTGTTCATCGCCGCCGCCGACCGAAAGGGTTGGAACCACGGCTGCGACGTCATGGCGCTGATGGACGCGGCCGAAGATCTTGTTCGTCCGCTGCAGGACCGTCCGGTACGCGTAGACCGCGAAACGCTCGCCCTGGGCTATGCCGGTGTCTATTCCAGCTTTCTGCGGCATGCCGAGAAGGCCAGCGAAGATTACGGCCTCGATACCCGCGAGATACTGGTCGAGCTCGGGCGCCGCAAGATGGTCGGCGGGCAGGAAGACATGATAGTCGACGTCGCCTTGGACATGATCAAGGCGAAGGGCGGATAACATGGCGGGCTTCCCGGACGATTGGCCGCGCGCCAGTGGTTCCGACGAGATCGTTCGCTTCCTGGCCGACAAGGGATGCAGCCATATTTTCGGCCTGCCAGGGAGTTCCACGGTTTCGCTGATAGAAGCGCTCGAGGGGTCGGATATCACGATCGTCCCGACCGTGCATGAGTCGGTAACGGTCGCCGCGGCGGATGGCTATGCGCGCGTGAAGGGCGCGGGCTTCGCCTATCTCTACATGCTGCCCGGCGTCGCCAACGGTCTCGCCAATCTCTATAATGCGTGGCGCGATCAAAGTTCGGTCATTGTCTTTGCATCGCAGCAATCGTCGGTCTGGCGGAGCGAGGAAGGGACCATCGGTGAGGGCGACCTCGTCGGTCCGGCTCGGCCGTTCACGCGCCTCGCGCGCGAGCTTTCCGCCGGCATGCCGGTGCGGCATAATTTGGAGGCCGCATGGCGTGCCGCGACCGGCTGTCCTCCCGGGCCCGCACTGCTCGCGTTACCCGAAGACGTGCTGGTCGACGAGGCGCCAGTCCGCCCCATGCGCGTGAGCCGCCGCGAGCCCGCTGGTGCTCCCGACCTTTCCGATCTCGCGGCGCGGTTGCGCATCGCCGAGCGGCCGCTGCTCGTTCTCGGCGGTCAGGTGAGGCGTCACGGAGGGAGCGAGGCCGCGGCGCATCTTGCGGCGCGCCATGGCATCGCGCTCGCGTGGGAGCCGGGCTTTCTCGACCGGTTGCCTGTGGATCCCGGAAATCCGTCCGTGATCGGCAGCTTGACGGTGGTAGCCGGGGCGGCAGCCGAGCGCCAGGCCGATGTCGTTGCTGTCGTCGGCGCGCGATTGGTTGCCGAGGGGCACCCCCGACCGGGTGAATGGTTTGCTCAAGCCGATTTCGTTGCCCATATCAACGGAGACGCGGCCAAGCTGGAGGAAACCCGCACGGCGGATTGGAGCTGCGCTTGCGATTCAGGGGCGTTCCTGAAGGCGCTCGATCAGGCGCTCGGTGATCCGCCACCGGCGGAATTGCTCGAACGGCGCCGTCAATTTATCCAGCAATGCCGTTCGGCGCCTATGCCGGACATTCCGTTCCTGAAGACTCTCGCCGCATACGGCGAGGCGGCAGCAGCGCTGGATGACGCCCTGGAAAGAGGCTGGGTGGTCGATGAATCCGTGATGGCATCGATAGCCGTGCTCGGCGCGTTCCGTACCGGCGATGGCGGCCGCTACATTGGATCGACAGGCGCGTCGCTTGGGTGGGGAACGGGTGCTGCGGTAGGCGTGGCGCTGGCATCGGAGGAACCCGTGACATGTGTGCTCGGCGATGGCGCTCTGCGTTTCGGCGTGGCGGGCCTGTGGACCGCCGTGGAGAGGCGCCTTCCGGTTACCTATGTCATTTTCGACAATGGCGGTTACGGGTCGACGCGCTATTTCGCGCGCGAACATGCGGCTCGCCGATCCGCCGGAGGGCGGAACGTGGCGCCGGCCTATTCGGGCATGGACTTTCGCGACGTCGGCTCGAGCGTCGAAGGCATCATCCGCGGTTTCGGTGTCCGCGTCGGCGAACCGGTCACGCCGACGGGCGCGAGAGCGGCCATCGAGGCAGCATGGAATTCCGCAAAAGATGGACCCAATGCCGTGGTGGTCCGCTTGCCGTTCGGAGATTGAGTGTCGCCTGTGGAGAGCCCCGGATTTACTGGAGCAGGCGGCTGCTGTCACGACCGAGAGGCACGAGGCTGCTCGTAAGCAAGGAGACGAGCTGCGATTGCCTGCCCACGTGGGCCTTGGAGAAGAGGGAGCGCAAATGAGCGCGTGCTGTGTTGTGCCGGATATTGAGCTTTTCCTCGACGTCCTTGAGGCACATGCCCTTGGCGAGACCGATTGCGACACTGGCTTCGGTGCTCGTAAAGGAGAACTGCTGCTGTAGGAGTTCGACGTCGATCTCGTCGACGACCTCGTTGACCCGCATGAAGATGAGCGCCGATGTTTCCTCTTCTTCCGTCAGGAGGGATTGATGCGGCTGCGAGCGGATTACAAGATGCACACGCTCGTAGCCTTCGTCGCGATATAGCGACATGGCGCGCGCGCGGCCCCGATACGCCGACGAAAGCGCGTTCTTCATCGCTTTCTGAAACATGGAATTGTCTTCAGGGATGGCAGAGGCCAGGCCGTGACTGGTCATTTGCAGGCCGATCCCGCGTTCGACAGCAAATTTGGCGGTGTCGTTAAGCAGACTGACCGAGTTGCTGCTGCTGACGAGGATTGCGGCGATCCCGAGGCTATCGAGCGCCTGGGTCTGGAACTGGCTGACAACATTGGACCGCGTTAGCTGCCGGCGAAGGGCCATGGCCTGCTCGAAATGTCTTCCGAGCTGGGCAAACCGTTCGATATCGTGACTGCGGAAACCCTCCTCGCCGAAGCCCCGGCTGCAGTTCAGAGTCACCTGCACATCGTCATTTTCCTCGATCGACATGCAGATCGTCGAGGCGATGTCGTAGCGCCTGAAGAGTTCCCGTGTTTCCTTGCTGAAGATCGTATCGGTCCAGTCGGTGATCGTCACCGCCTGATTTTGGGCCTGGGACGAGGGCAATTCGCACGGGGCCAGTTCGCACCATTCCGTCAGGGCATGGTCATCCGCAAACGGACCTGCTGCAAAAAGATGCAGCCTGGGGAGGTTGCCTTTTCTTATGATGCGGATGCACCCGACATTAGCATGCATGATGGTGCGCAGCTTTTCGAGGGGTGCCGACCACGACTCGCTGCTGTCGGCGCATTTGTAGATCGCGTTGATCAAATCGCTGTAGTCACTGCACAGCTTGGTCGGTCCAGGCATCCTTGCTCTCCCAGCGTTATGGCTGCCGTTTTGCCGCATGCCCGTTGTCGGCTGTCGGCGAATCGAAGGCAGTTCGCTGGTACACAAAATGCACACCAGTGGTAATTTTTGTCAAGGGCGCGAACGGCCTGGGGATTCGGGCCGCTCTATGTTGCGGCGCAATAATCAGGTCCGCTGCTCTGGAGCTATGCCGAATGTCAGTCAAAGTGTTGAAGTATAACCAAAATCTCTGAAGTGTTTCGGCAGTTCCATGTTACCGTAGACCGCATGGATCGCTGCGCCGCAGCAGCTGCCTGCGAGGGTATGGCCGCCGCCGATCTTGGGACCAATTGCTCATATGTGTAAACTAGCGGTGCTGGAGGCCCGCCGAGAGAAGCCTCGCTTCATCCCTGGGACGTGTAGCCTCCATCCACCGGCAGCAGAACGCCCGTGATGTAGCGTGCGCCTTCCGAGCACAGGAACGCGATCGGCCTGGCCAGGTCCTCGGGATTTCCGAAGCGTTGCATGGGGAGACGCATCATCAGCGCGCTCGCCCAGGATTCATTGGCGAAGACGGGCTTCGACATGCCGGTCACGATCCAGCCTGGCGCGACCGTGTTGACGCGGATGTCGGGCGCCCATGCGACGGCCAGCGACTTGCTGAGGGTGACGACGCCCCCTTTGCTCGCTGAATACCCGGGCGTTACCGCGCTCCCGAACATCGAGTAGACCGAGCCCACATTCACGATCGCGCCCTTTGCGGCTGCGAGCAGCTCTCGGGCGGCAAGACAACAGCGATGTGTGCCGGTCAGGTTGATGTCGACTGTGCGCGCGAAGCCATCGGGCGTGAACTCTGTTGCCGGATCGGCTGCGCCCGCGCAGTTGACCAGGGCATCAAGACGGGACAGGCCGCCGAAAAGCGCGAGGACCGCCGCATCGTCGCGGACGTCCAGCACCGTGGATCTGATTCCGTCCTCTTTCGGCGATTCGGCGACCTCCGCGTCGGACGCGCCGGTCACGATGCATTCAAATCCATCTCGCACGAGCGCCTGGGCTGTTGCCCAGCCAATTCCATCGGCGCGCGCTCCACCGGTGATTACTGCAACAGGCTTCACCGCGCGTTACTCTGCTGCGAGCTGGCGGATGGCGAAACTCAGCCTGTCGAAGGCAGCGCCGGCGCTTGGAACTGTTTGAAAAAATGTCATGAAGCCGTGTGGCTGATCCTCGAAATGCAACCGCAAGACCGGGATGCCTGCTTTTACAAGGGCTGCGGTGAACGCCTTGCCTTCATCGCGCAGGGGATCGAATTCGGCAGTCGCGACGATGGCTGGCGGCAAGCGCGACAGGTCGGGTGCGAGGCCGACCGAGGCTCGCGGATCGACACGTTGGGCGGGGTGGGAGACATAGTGGTTCCAGAACCACCGCATGTCGCTTGCTGTCATCATCGCGCCTTCGGCGCGTTCGGTATGGGAAGGCGTTTCGCATCGTCCGTCGGTTGCCGGGTAGATTAAGATCTGCCCAGCCAGTTCGACCTCTTCGCGATCCCGAAGTGCGATGGCGACGGCTGCGGCAAGATTGGCGCCCGCGCTGTCGCCGCCGACGATGAGCTTGCGGCCGTCGCCTACGAGGTGCGAGAGGTTGCGCGCCGCCCATATGGTTGCAGAAACCGCGTCATCATGGCCCGCCGGGAAGGGGGCTTCCGGCGCTAGGCGATAGTCGATTGCCAGAAAGGCGAGTCCCGTTCGCTTGACGAGACCTCGAACGGACTTGTCGTGGCTCTTGAGACTGCCGAGGATCCAGCCGCCGCCGTGAAAGAACACGACGAGCGCATCAGCCGCTGACACGGGAAGATACAGCCGCGCGTCGAGATCGCCTGCGGCACCGCTGACTTTCAGGTCCCGAACCGACCCGACTTCTTCCGCCTCGCCGGCGTCCATCAGATCCCACATTTGCCGGG
>CBHCZH010000041.1:0-23964 GCA_965977975.1 uncultured bacterium | reverse complement strand
TGCTCAAGCCCGCGCTCGCGCGCGGCGAGCTGCACTGCATCGGCGCGACCACGCTCGACGAGTACCAGAAGTATGTAGAGAAGGACGCCGCGCTGCAACGCCGGTTCCAGCCGGTCTTCGTCGACGAGCCCAGCGTCGAGGATACGATCTCGATCCTGCGCGGCCTCAAGGAGAAGTACGAGCTGCACCATGGCGTGCGCATCACCGACGGCGCGCTGGTCGCCGCGGCGCAGCTTTCTCACCGCTACATTTCGGACCGGTTCCTGCCCGACAAGGCGATCGACCTGATGGACGAGGCGGCGAGCCGGATCCGCATGGAAGTGGAGAGCAAGCCCGAGGAGATCGAGGTCCTCGACCGGCGGATCATCCAGCTGAAGATCGAAGAATCGGCGCTCGGCAAGGAGAAAGACGCGGCCTCGCAGGACCGGCTCAAGGCGCTACGCGAAGAGCTTGCCAACCTCGAGCAGCAATCGGCCGAGCTGACCACGCGCTGGCAGAACGAGCGCGACAAGATCGCCGCCGAAGCCAAGCTCAAGGAGCAGCTCGACGCGGCGCGCATCGAGCTCGAGCAGGCGCAGCGGACCGGCGACCTCGCCCGCGCTGGCGAGCTTTCCTACGGCCGCATCCCCGAGCTCGAGAAGCAGCTCGCCGAGGCTGAGACGCCTCCGGAGAACGCGCTGCTGCGCGAGGAAGTGACCGAGGACGACATCGCCGCGGTGGTCAGCCGCTGGACCGGCGTTCCGGTCGAACGCATGATGCAGGGCGAGCGCGACAAGCTGCTCAGGATGGAAGAGGTCATCGGCAAGCGGGTGATCGGGCAGGCCGACGCGGTCGAGGCGGTCTCCAAAGCGGTGCGCCGCGCCCGGGCCGGGCTGCAGGATCCGAACCGGCCGCTCGGCTCGTTCCTGTTCCTCGGGCCGACCGGCGTCGGCAAGACCGAGCTGACCAAGGCGCTCGCCGAGTTCCTGTTCGACGACGACACCGCGCTGGTGCGCATCGACATGAGCGAGTTCATGGAGAAGCATGCGGTCGCCCGCTTGATCGGCGCCCCGCCGGGTTATGTCGGCTACGAGGAAGGCGGCGTGCTGACCGAGGCGGTGCGGCGGCGGCCTTACCAGGTCGTACTGTTCGACGAGGTCGAGAAAGCGCACAGCGACGTGTTCAACGTGCTGCTGCAGGTGCTCGACGACGGACGGCTGACCGACGGGCAGGGACGCGTCGTCAATTTCGCCAACACGCTGATCATCCTCACTAGCAACCTCGGCAGCCAGTTCCTTTCGAACCTCGACGAAGGGCAGAAGGTCGAGGACGTCGAGCCGCAGGTGATGGAAGTCGTGCGCGCGCACTTCCGGCCCGAGTTCCTGAACCGGCTCGACGAAGTGATCCTGTTCCACCGGCTCGCGCCCGAGCACATGGCCCCGATCGTCGATATCCAGGTCGGCCGAGTGCAGCGCCTGCTGAAGGACCGCAAGATCGTGCTCGATCTGACCGATGCGGCGCGCCGCTGGCTCGGCAGGGTCGGCTACGACCCGGTCTACGGCGCGCGGCCCCTAAAGCGCGCTGTGCAGCGCTACCTCCAAGACCCGCTCGCCGAGAAGCTGCTCGCCGGCGAGATCCCGGACGGCAGCACGGTCAAGGTCGACGAGGGTGATGGGGAGCTGAAGATCGCGGTGGGCTGAGGAGGTGACTCCCCTCCCGCTTGCGGAAGGGGCTGGGGGTGGGCAAGTCCCGCCCCACGCACTCATCCCCTGACCCCTCCCGCAAGCGGGAGGGGAACACAAAAAAAGGGGCGGCCGAAGCCGCCCCTTTCCGTTTCCCGTCCAGGAAGGACGTTACATGTCGACCTTCACGCCGACGCGGAAGTAGCGACCGAGCATGTTCGGGCCACCCCACGCGGGGTTGAAACCGAACAGGCCATAAGCTGCCGACGGATCGAAGCGCGGACCGATGTCGAACACGTTCAGGACGTCGAGGTAGACGGTGAACATGTCGTTGATCGTGTGCCGCGCGTTGAAGTCGACGTTCCACTGCGCCGGCTGCGTGCAGTTGACCGGCGTACCGTCTTCGTAGGTCACCGTCGAGGCGTGGTTATCCGCGTTGAAGTCGCAGTCACCCTCGATGCCGCCGAAGTCGATCGACGCCGTGTCGTAACCGTCAGTGTAGTAGGCGGTCAGCGACAGGGTGGTGTCCTCGAAGATGTCGAGCGAGTTCTGCCACGAGGCGCGCCATTCCGGCGAACCCGAGCACGACGTGATGTTGCAGGGGCTCAGAGTACCTTCGTAGTTCAGCGTGTCCCCAGTGTCGGTATTGAGCTGGTACTTCATCAGCCACGACGCGTCGAAGGTGCTCCGGAGACGGATGCCGTCCGTGATCGGATGGCTGACGTTCAACCCGAAGTCGAGACCGCTGACGGTCTGTGAGTCCTGGTTGGTGTACGAAGTGAGGATGAACCCGAGCAGCGGCAACGCGTTGGGGAACTGCGGGTCCGGTTGGCCCGGCAGCACCGTGACGCCCGGGATATTCACCACGCCGTTGTTGGCGTAGTACTGCCGCTCGGCCTCCGACGTGTCCGTCACGCCGGTGATCAGGCCTTTGACCTTGATGTGCCAGAAATCGACCGTGAGGCTGACATTCCGGATCGGTTCGACGATGACGCCGGCCGTGAAGGCCGTCGACTTCTCCGGCTCCAGGTTCGGGTTGCCGGTCTGCGTCAGGCCCAGCGGGTAATTGCCGGTGGCGTAGGCGTTGTTGCCGTGCGCCGCGCAGAACGTCGCGAACGTGGTACAGTTGACCGTACGGGTCACATAGCCCGTCGTCGGCAGGCCGAACGATTCGTTGAAGCTCGGTGCTCGGAAGCCCTTCGACCACGTGCCGCGGATCGCGATCTCCGGGATCGGAGTGAACTTCGCGCCGACCTTCGGCGAGAACGCGTCCTGACCGGTCGAGTACTTGTCGTACCGGCCCGAGAAGCTCAGCTCGAGCATGTCGACGATCGGAGCGTCGATCTCGAAGAAGCCCGACTTCACGTTACGGCTGCCTTCGGTACCGACCGAGTTGATCGAGTAATACCGGTCGTACTGGTTGCCTACCGTGCCCGGGTTGGCGCTCGGCGCGTCGATTCCCTCCTCGCGGTACTGGCCGCCAACGGCGACCTGAAGCGGACCGCCCGGAAGCTCGAAGATCTCCTTGGCGATGGTCGCTTCGACCTGCCACAGGTTCGAGGTGGAAACTGTCGAGTTGAGCGGAGCGATGTAGTCCCAAACGGATTCGGGCGTCGCGGCCGGATCGAAGAAGTTGAACTCACCGCGCGCAATCACGTCCATAATCCGCTGCGGGATCGGATAGTTGCCCTGATCGCGCCGCAGCCTCACTTCCGAAGCGGTGAAGCTGGCAGTATAGAACCAGTCTTCACCGAAGGAGCCTTGAGCACCGATCACACCGCGAAGAGTGCGCGCATCGGTGTCGACGGTACGGCCGCGGTTGCTCGGCATGCGGAACCATGCGCGCGCTTCCCGGGTCGGGTCGTTGGCATAGGGATTGTAGGGATTGATCGTGCCGTTGGTGGCATCGCAACCCGTGTTCGTGCCGAGCGGGGTGCCGACACCGGTCGGGCACACGTAGTCCGGGAGCCACACGTTGTAGGCTGCCACGCCATTGTTCGGCGGTGTCGGTGTGCCGTTGAAGCCGAACGGCGTGAACGACGCGTGGGTGATCGTGTTGTACCAGTTCGCCATCGCGTAGATCTGGTGATTTTCACCCACGTTGAACGTCAGGCGGCCCGACAGGCCGCGGCGCTCAATTTCCGGCTGCAGCATGATGAAGGCGTTCTGGAAGTCGACCTCGCAGACGCCGTTCGGGAATGCGCCCGAGCCTGTTTGAGTGAGAATTTCCGATCCCGGAATGAAGCTCCACTCACGGCATCCCGCCGCCGAGTTTAGGAACTCGTAGCCCCCGGCCGGGACAGGCGAGGTGAACGGATTCGTGTCGGCGTCGTCACCGTCATCAACATCGGTGCCGTCATCCATATACGGCCGGATCATGGTCACGCCAGGGATAGTCACGAAAGCGTTGAAGAAGCCGCTTTCCGGCGTGATTCCATTCCAATTGAGGTTGGCCATGCAGCTGCCGCTGGGGCCGCAGATATTGGTCCAGTCAGCGGTGTTGAACGGATACTCGCGGTCGCGCGCAAACAGCGCGTCTTGCTTCTGCCATTCGCCGCTGACGTAGAAGTTGAAGCCGTCCTCATCGAGGTCGCCGTAGCCCCAGGTCGCGTCGATTCGGTACTCATCGGCATCGCCTTCCTGAGACACACCGTACGAACCGTTGAGGTGCAGGCCCTGGATTTCCTTCTTGGTGATCACGTTGATCACGCCGGCGATGGCGTCGGCACCATAGGTCGAGGACGCGCCGTCGCGCAGGATCTCGATTCGGTCGATGATCGCGTTCGGGATGGTGTTGAGATCGACGAAGTTGCGCTGGCCGTCGTCCGCCAGCGGGTAGGGCGCGATGCGCAGGCCATCGGAAATCGACAGCGTCGATTGCACGGTCAGGCCGCGCAGCGCCGGGGCGTTGGCGCCCGAGGCGAAGTTGAAGCCGGTGTTCCAGCCCTGCTGGATGGTGCCGGCGTTGTTCGAGGGAATGCGCTGAACCGCTTCGGCCGCGGTGTTGATGCCGCGTTCTTCGAGGGTCTCGGCGCTCAGCGAGGTCACCGGTGAGGCGGTCTCGGTGTTGGTGCGGCGGAACAGCGAACCGGTGACGAGAATCACGGGCTCATCTTCGTCCTCAAGATCCTCCGCTGACACCGTGGTCACGGGAGCAGGAGTGTCCTGGTCCACCTGGGCGTAAGCCGGAGCGGCGAAGCCCGCCCCAAAGAGGGCGATCGCCGGCATGGCGACGCCGGCTTCAAGCATGCGCTTGCGAAGTTGAGAGATGTTCATTGCAGTCCCTTTTATGAATTAGGTTCGGCCATAACTCGGTCAGCCCAACACCCCCTCGAGGCTTCGAAAGCGAGCTGATCAGCGTTTCAGTGCGGTAAGGCTGGTATGGTTTCAATCAGAACCACAATCGTTGCAGCAGGAACTTTCGGCAGTGTTGCGCGGGGGCAACATTTCCGAAATTCCGGCGGATTTCCGGAAGTTGCGCATGACGCTGCCTTGCCTATTCAGATGTTGCGTCGCGCTCACACAGCCTCCGCTTGACGCATTACCAGCCCAAGCTAGGGGGAGCGCTCCAAGCGCATGATTTTTCTTGAAGGATGAATCTCGATGAAGATCGACTCCTCGATCGCGGCAGTGGTGACGGGCGGCGCTTCCGGGCTCGGCGAGGCGACTGCCCGGGCGCTAGCCGCCAAAGGCGCGCGGGTCGCGGTGTTCGACCTCAACGAAGAGCGCGCGCGAATGGTCGCGGCGGAAATCGGCGGAATCGCCTGCACTGTCGACGTGTCCGACGAGTCTTCGGTCGATGCGGGGTTTGCGCGCGCGCGCGAAGCCCACGGACAGGAACGGGTGCTGGTCTGTTGCGCCGGGATCGGCACGATCGGCAAGACGGTCAAGCGGGATAAGGAAACCGGCGAGATCGGCCACTTGCCGGTCGAACTGTTCCTCAAGACGATCAAGGTCAATCTACTGGGGACCTTCCAGTGCGTCGCCAAGTCGGGCGCGGGGATGATGGCGCAAGACGTCCTCGCGGACGGCGAGCGTGGAGCGATGGTCTGCACCGCCTCCGTCGCTGCCGAGGACGGCCAGATCGGTCAGGTCGCCTACGCCGCTTCGAAGGCCGGCGTCGCCGGGATGACGCTGCCGATCGCGCGCGATTTCATGTCCGAGGGAATCCGCATCAACACCATCCTGCCGGGCATCTTCAACACCCCGCTCCTCGCCGGGCTGCCCGAAAAGGCGCAGCAATCATTGGCGGCGGCGGTGCCATTTCCCAAGCGTCTCGGCGATCCGGCCGAATATGCAAAGCTGGCCGTGCTGATGGTCGAGAACGGATACTTCAACGGCGCGACCGTGCGGCTCGACGGCGCCATCCGTATGCCGCCCAAGTAGCGGCCCCAGAATGTCCGGCTGGCATATCGGCGTGATCGGCGGCTCCGGGCTTTACGAGGCCGGTGCGCTCGACGAAGCGCAGCCGATCCCGGTATCGAGTCCGTTCGGCGAGCCGTCCGGACCGGTCACGATGGGTTTGCTCGAAGGCGTGCGGTTCACTTTCCTCGCGCGCCACGGCGCCGGCCACCGATTGCCGCCCTCGGCGATCAACTATCGCGCCAACGTCGACGTGCTGAAACGATGCGGGGTCACCGACGTACTGGCCGTGTCGGCGATCGGCTCGCTGCGCGAGGAGCTGGCGCCGGGCCACTTCGTGGTACCCGACCAGTTCATCGATCGCACCGAAGGCCGCGCGCGCAGCTTCTTTGGCGCGGGACTCACCGCACACGTCGGGTTGGCCGATCCTGTCTGCCCGCGTCTTTCCGGCCTCGCCGCCACCGCGGCCGAGGCGGCCGGCGCGCAGGTCCACCGCGGCGGCTGCTATGTCGCGATCGAGGGCCCGCAGTTCTCGACGCGGGCTGAAAGCAAGCTGTACCGGCAATGGGGCGCCGACGTGATCGGCATGACCGCGATGCCCGAAGCTCGCCTGGCCCGCGAGGCGGAGCTCCCTTACGCGGTGTTGGCGATGGTGACCGATTACGATTGCTGGCGCGAAGGCGAGGCGGTCGAGGCAGGGGCGATCCTTGCCGTGATGCGCGACAACGTCGAGAAAGCACGTGCCGCGTTGGCCGCGTTGGCCCGCAGCCTGCCGGCGGAACGCGAACCGAGCCCGATCGACCGCGCGCTCGATGGAGCGATCATGACGCCGCGTTCGGAATGGGACCCGCAGCTCGCGCGCCGGCTGGACGCGGTTGCCGGCCGCTACTTGCGCAGCCCGTCCGACGAGTGAGATAGTCGACGGCTTGCATTGCGCGGCGCACTGGAACACATTCCACCGAAATGACGCAAAAAACACCCCTTAGCGAATTCCTGCCCTACCAGCTTTCGATCACGTCGAACGCGGTCAGCGGACGGATTGCGCTCGAGTACCGGCAGCGGTTCGGGCTCAGCGTGCCCGAATGGCGTGTGATGGCAGTGCTGGGCGACGCCGGTCCGCTCACCCAGCGCAACCTGACGCGGCTGACGCTCATGGACAAGGTGGCGGTGAACCGGGCCTGCAAGGTGCTCGAGGAGCGCGGGCTCGCCTACCGCCGGCCCAACGAACGGGACGGCCGCTCCCACCATCTCGACCTGACCGAAGCGGGCGTGCGCATGCGCGACGAGATCATGCCGCTGGCACTGGAGATGGAACGCCGCCTGTTCTCCAACTTCGCGCGCGAGGAAGTCGACCAGTTCCGCCACTTGCTCGAACGCGTCCGCGGCGAGGTCGAGGACCTCGACGCCGACGACATCGATAGCGGCAACTTCGGCGTTCAGTAGCTCTCGGCCTTTTAAGCGAAAACGGCTCCACGGGGTCGCCCCGCGGAGCCGTTCCGCTCCCCTCTCCCTACTGGTCCTAGCTGCCCGGCGGTCCATCACCGGCGAAGGCGTCGGAAATCGAGCAGGCGGCGGGGCCGAGAATGACGATGAACAGTACCGGCAGGATGAACAGGATCAGCGGCACGGTCATGATGGCAGGCAGGCGCGCGGCCTTCTCTTCGGCACGCATCATGCGCTCGTTACGGAACTCTGCGGACAGCACGCGCAACGCCGAGGCGAGCGGGGTACCGTAGCGTTCGGTCTGGATCATCGTCGTGACCACGCCTTTCACCGCATCGAGGTCGACTCGGTAGGCGAAGTTCTCGAACGCCTGGCGCCGTTCGGTGAGAAACGACAGCTCGATCGCGGTCAGCGCGAATTCGTCGCCGAGCTCGGGATAGGCGCGGCCGAGCTCCTTGGCGACGCGGTTGAACGCTGCGTCGACGGTCAGACCGGCTTCGGCGCAGATTACCAGGAGGTCGAGCGCGTCGGGCAGGCCCTTGCGGATCGCATCGGTACGCTTTTTGGCCTTGTTCTTGAGGAACAGCTCGGGGCCCTTGTAGCCGGCTATGACCAGTCCCGCGAAGGCCATGAAGCGCTTGAAGCTTCCCCAATCGGGGAACATCTCGAGCCAGTAGAGCGCGACAACGCCGACGAAGCCGAACACGATCGGCAGCACCATGCGCGCGAAGATGACGACGACCGCCAGCTCCTTGTTGCGGATGCCGGCCTGGGCCAGCTTCTGCTGGATGATCTTGACCTGGCTTTCCTGGAGGACCTTCATGCCCTCCAGCCGTTCCTTCATCTTGTCGGTCGTGTCGGAGCGACGGACCAGGCTCTGACGCTTGCGGCTGCCGCCCTTGATGATGCCCGACTTGAGCTCGTCGCGCCGCGCGTTGAGCGCCTTGACGCGCTTGGCCATCGGGTCGCGGACCGTGACAGCGGTGTATATCGCGTACATCATCGCGGCTGCTGCGATCCCGGCGAGGATCGAGCCGACGAGGATGACGTCGACGCCGAGGAGAGTGGGTCCGGAGGGCGGGTTGATCATGGTAGGTCTCGTTTCCCGCTCAGATCTCGAAGCTGACCATCTTGGCCATGATGAAGGCGCCGATGCTCATCCACACCATGCCGCCGAGCCCGGTGACGATGAGCCGTTCGTCGACGAAGAAGTCGCCTACGTAGCCCGGATTGATCCACCAGATCAGGCCGAAGACAATGAACGGCAGCGAGCCGACGATGTAGGCCGAAGCCTTCGACTCCGAACTCATCGCCTTGATCTTGAGCTTCATCTGCGCGCGTTTGCGTAGCACGTCGGACAGGTTGGAAAGCGTCTCGGCGAGGTTGCCGCCGGTCTCGCGCTGGATCGCCAGCGTGATGACGAAGAACTGAAACTCGGGCGTGCCTAGCTTGTCGGCGGTGACCTGGAGCGATTCCTCCATCGTCCGGCCGATCCGCATGCGTTCGACGGCCGCCTTGAATTCCTCGCCAACCGGGCCGGCAACTTCGGTGGCAACGACACCGAGCGTCTCGGCGACGGGAAGACCCGAGCGCAAGCCGCGCACGAGCAATTCGATGCCGTCCGGGAATTTCGCGTTGAACTGGTTGGTGCGGCGCTTGATGAAGTGATTGACCAGGAAGTGCGGGATGCCGGCACCCGCGAGCACACCGATGCCGAGCGACAGCAGCGCGGCGCCGCTCTTCAAGTACATCACGGCGGTCACCGCCAGCGCAATGCCCAGCGAGGCGTACCAGTACTGGCTCAGCGTCCAGCCCTTGCCGGTCCGTTCAAGCCGTACTGCCAGCGCCTCCGCGCGCGAGTTGGAACCGGCCACCTTATGGAACTTTGGCTTGCGCGCGGCGATCGCCTTCTTGAGCTGCGATTCGACCTTGTCGACCGTGCTTTCGGAGTGGCGATAGCGGATTGCCTGCAGCCGGCGATGGCTCTCCTTGGTCGGCGACTTTCCGCTGAGGACGACATAGCCGACGATCATCAGCGCCATCAGGCCGCCGCCCACTAGCAGTAGCTGGAGGATGCTCATGTCGCGCCGCCGTCCATTTCCCCAGGCCTATCCCGGCCGTCAACCCAATCGATGAGCGCGAGGCGGATGCCTCGCGCCCGGCACATCACTCGGCCGGTTCGGCCACCTTGGCCGCCTTGCCCTTTTCCTTCTTCGACAGCAGCGACTTGAAGTCGAGCTTGCCGAGCAGCGAACCGCCGCTACCGGCTTGCGCCAGCTCCGCGCCGTCGTCCTCGCCGACTCCGACGATTGCTTTGGCGATGTCACGGATGGCCTGCCCGGCCTTAGCCGTGCGGTTGGCGTCGGCGAACGTTTGGCCGAGCTTGGCGGCATTGGCCGCCGCCTTGAGATCGAACGGGATCGAATAGTTGATCTTGCGTTCGATCGAGGCCTCGAAATCGGCTTTGCTGATCTCGGTCGCGCCGGTCTGGATCTTGTTGGCGATGATCAGCGGTGTCGCGCCCGGTGCGTTGGTCTTCAGCCACGAGAGCAGCCGGATCGTGTCGCGGGCCGAAGCCAGCGTCATCTCGGTGACCAGCGCCACGACGTTCACGTCCGTCAGCAGGTGCGGGAAGTTGATCAGCATGTTGCGCGGCAGGTCGACCACGGTCATCTCGAACGCCTGGCGGAACTCTTCCTCCAGCTGGACGAAGGCGGAGCCGTCGGTCAGCAGCGGAGAGTTGATCGGCGCCTCGGCCGAGAGGATCGCCAGATGGTCGTTGGCGCGGATCATCGCGCGCTCGATGAACAGACCGTCGATGCGGCTCGGGTTCTCGATCGCGTCGGTCAGGCCGCGGCCGGGCTCGAGATCGAGCGCCAGCGCGCCGGTGCCGAAGTGCACGTCCAGGTCGAGCAGCGCGGTCGGCTTCTTGTGATCCGCGCTGAACAGCCAGGCGAGCGATGTCGCGAGGGTGGATGCACCCACGCCGCCACGGGTGCCGACGACTGCCGTGGCGACATGCTTCTTGATCGTCTCGCCGTCGCTGTTGCGCGGGCTCGAGAACACGGCCTGAGCCTGGGTCAGGGCATCGCGCAGCTGACTCGCCGATAGCGGCTTGAGCAGGTAGTCGTGGATGCCGCTGGCGAGCAGGTCGCGATAGAGGCGCACGTCGTTGACCTGGCCGACCGCGATCACCACCGTGCCGGGCTCGCAGACCTCGGCCAGGGCGTTGATGTCGTTGAGCGGGTCACCGCTCTCCGACAGATCGACCATCAGGATCGCGGGGCTGGCCGAGATCGACAGCGACTGGACGGCGTTGCGCAGGCCGCCCTTGTTGCACTTCTCGGGCTGCCAGCCCATTTCGATGATGACCGGGCGCAGGACATCGAGTGCCGCTTCATCGCAGATGAACGCCGCAAACGGGTCGCGATTGCCCAGCGGGCCGGGTTTCCAGGGCGCGTTCATCGATCAGTTACCTCCAGCGGATTGCGAGCTGACTTCGGGCAGGCCGGCCTTGCCGGTCGGTTCCTGCGCACGATAGGTTTCAATGGCTTTGGTGGAGCTCATCACCACCGTCTCGCCGGTACCTTCGGCGCCGTGCAGCAAGTGCTCCGGATCGGCGATCATGGCGGCAAGGTTGCCGTTGATCGAGCAGCCGTAGCCATCGGCGGTAGCGTTTTCCATGTTGCTGGCGAACTGCTCGGACCAGTCGGGGCAACCCGGGACATGAGCGCGCGAGCGCGTCACGACCACGCGGACCATGCCCGGCTCGACGAAGCCGTTGGTGACGGGCGCGCCTTCGCTCAACAGAATGCCGTGGCGCGAGGCGATCGCGGCGACATCCTCGCGCACCGCATCGCTGCCGATAGCGCCATCGACCGCGACGCGGTCGCCGTAGCGCAGGTTCATCGATTCGAACCACTCAGCCAGCCGCTGCTGCTCGGGCACGGTCAGTCCGCCGGCGCCGGCGGCGAGATCGAGCGTGTAATTGTTGCGCTCGACCACCGGCTGCTTGACGCTGTACAGCGAGGTGTTGTTCGGGGTGTCACCGCAAGCCGAAAGGCCGAAGCCCAGCGAGAGGGCGATGGCCGCGGCGATCGCGGAATTGCTGCGAATGGGCATCTTGCTCACCTTTCTCACTGAATGCTGAAGCCGGGTGCGGGAGCTTCGGCCCGCTCGGCCCCATCGCCGGGCTGACGGCGCCTCTCGGCGACCTGCTCGGACGTGTTCTGGTCGTTCAATCCCACTGTGGGCGGCGGCGCAGCGTCTTCGGCGGCGCGCGGCATCGGGCGGCGGCCCCCGTCGCCGTCGTTCTGCTTGTTGCCGATCCACTGTTCCACCATGTCGGGTGCCTGGAAGCCGTCGGTCGGCAACACGATCTCGCTGTCGCTGACCGGGCGCACCAGATAGGGGGTGACGACGATCACCAGCTCGGTTTGGTTCTTGCGGAACTCGGTCGACCGGAACAGCGCGCCGAGGATCGGCACGTCGCCGGCACCCGGCAGCTTGTCGAAGGTGCTCTGGGCGTTGTTGCCTAGCAGGCCGGCGATCATGAAGCTCTGGCCCGAGCCTAGTTCCACGGTCGTCTCGGCGCGCCGCACGGTCAGCGCCGGGATCGTGAAGTTGTTGATCGTGACCGCGCCCTGGCTCGACAGCTCGGAAACCTCCGGGCGTACTCGGAGCGAGATCCGGCCGTTGTCGAGCACGGTCGGCGTATAAGCAAGGCTGACGCCGAACTTCTTGTATTCGATCGTCGTGGTGCCGAGACCCTGGCTGAGCGGGATCGGGAACTCACCACCGGCCAGGAACTCGGCGGTTTCGCCCGACAGCGCCGTCAGGTTGGGCTCCGACAGCGTGGTCACCAGCCCCATCGTCTCGCCGGCATCGAGAGCGCCGAGCACATCGAGGCCGAACAGCCTGCCCATGCCGGCCAGTGTCGAAACACCCGGAGCCTGAGTGACATTGGTGCCGCGGCTCTGGATGACTGCGCAGGTCAAGATATTTGTCGGATCTGTGCAATTGGTCGGGTCGAACGTATAGCCGGTGATTTGGCCACCCATGCCCAAAGGCAGATTGGGATCGGACGTGTGAAACGGGAACGCTGATTGACGCCCGCGGGAGATGCCGAACCTAAATCCGCCAGTGCTATCGATGGTAGTCAGATTGGTGCCCAGCGTACGCACAAGCGAGCGGCTCACCTCGGCGAACCGCACGCGCAGGTTGACCTGCAGCGGCGTCGCCATGCGCAGGCGAGAGACGACGTTGGCGCCTTCTCCAAGAAAAGCGGCGGCGAGGCGTTCAGCCTCGGCGGCGTCTTCCGGCGCGGACACCGTGCCGGTCAGCAGCACCGTATTGGCGCCCATCGTGGCGACCTGGATGTTGTTTTCCGGCATGGCCAGCGACAGCATCTGCTCGATGCTGTCGAGGTTCGAGCCGACGCGGACATTGGCCGACCAGATAATGTCGCCCGCCGAGTTGCTGGCGTAGACGGTGGTCACACCGCCGGCCTTGCCGAACACATAGAGCTGGCGCTGCGACTTGACCTGGATGTCGGCGATCTGGTCGTTGGCGACGAAGATGTCCGCCATGTTACCGGGCACCGTGACCAGCTGACCGTTGCCGATCGACAGGACGATGTCCTGCGCCGGGCTGATCACCGACTGGGCCATGGCCGGGCCGGTGGACGCCGTGGCCAGCGGCGCCAGGGCGCACGCGGCAATCAGCGCGGACTTCAGAAGGCGGCTATTCATCGTCTTGCCCCTCATTTTCGTATCGCTTGCCGTGGTCCGGCGCTTGCTGGTGATGGCGATGGTCATTCGAATTACCGCAGCGTCGACATGCCGAGCGGCGCGACGCGGCCGGCCGAGCGCACCCCTTGCGCCTGGCGATCGAGCACCGCGGTCGAGTTGCGGCCCGCGGCTTCGACGGTGGTAGCCTTGCCTCGCGTCACGCGGACGGTCGGTCCGGTCGGCACCGGCACCCCCGCGGGCCCGCCGGCGACCGAATAGACGCCGTCGGGAGTCGTCACGATCGGAGCTTCACCGGGCCTCCGCGGGACCGTGCTGCGCGCGAAGCGCGACACGTCACCGCCAGTTACATAAGTCGAGGCGCCGTCCTGCGGGCGATTCATTGCCTGGCGCAGCAGCCGCTCTTCGTCTTCCTTTGAGGCGCCGTCCGGCAGGTCGACCTCGCCGGAAGCGATTGCGCGCTCGAGCTCGCTCTGGTTGTCGGCTATCGAGCGCAGCACCAGGCTGAGCGTGCCGAGGGTCTGCGCGACCGAGATCTTCTCGGCGATCCGCGGCGTCACTTCCAGCGTGACGGTGCGGAACGCGCGCACGACGGTCTTGCCGTCCTGCGTCGTCGTCGATTCCGTCGACTGGTCGGTCGCCAGCACGCGCAGGTTGCGCAGAACGGTCTCGGTGGTCTTGAGCGAATCGCCCTCCTCGCCCGCAAGCGTCGAGGTCAGCATCAGGTCGACCCGGTCGCCGGGGAACACGAAGCCGCCGACGCCGGTCTTGGCCGAGACGGGCACAGTGATCGCACGCATGCCCGGAGCGAGCGCTGCAGCCAGGAAGCCGCGGTCGCCGGGGCTGACCAGCGAGCCTTGGGTCACCGGCTCACCCGCGGTGATCGGGTTGCGCACGACGGTGCCGAGCAGTTTGCTCATGTCGGCCTCGCCGTCGATGAAGTAGGCGTCCTGGACCATTTCCTGCGGCCACAGCTGATAGCCGACGGCGTCCGCTGTGATGATCGTGCCGACGGGCAGCGCGCGCTTGGCGACGAGCACCTTGGGTCCTTCCGGCACGGCGGGCGCGGCTTCCGCGACGGGCGCGGACGCGCCGGCGAACATGCTCCGGGCTGCCATGGCCGTGCCGATCGCGATGATCAGTGCCCCCAGCAGCAGTACCAGCTTCTTCCTGTCCATGGTGCGTCAAGCCTTCTCAATGATCACTGCGAAATGATTGCAGCCGCTTACGGTCCAAATGGTTAAAATGGGGTTCACCCCAATCCTCCGGCGGAGGATGCGGGAAGGTAGTTCGTGCCCAAGACCCAGAGGCCGGCCATGGCGATCGCCACGCCGTAAGGGATCGCCAGCTTCTCGCGCTGCCGGCGCATGATGTGCCAGGCGCCGAAGCCAAGCGTGAGGACGCCGCCGATCAGGGCCATGATGACGATCAGCCGCAGGAACAGCATCGGGGCTATCCACAATGCCAGCGCGGTCAGCAGCTTGACGTCGCCACCGCCCATCGCCCGCAAGGCGAATAGCACGGCGAGCACGCCGAACGTGGCGAGTGCTACGCCGAGTTGCGCCAGGATGCTTGGCTCGATCATCGAACCCGCCCACAGCGGCAGGTCCGTCGCCAACCAGAACAACGGCGCAGTCAGGGCAATGCCGCCGCTCAGCCAGTTGCTGATGGTGCGGCTGCGCAAGTCGGTGAACGCTGCCACCAGAAGCGCGATTGCCAAGGCGGCAGCCAGTCCATACGTGAAAAGTTCGTCCAGCATCGAAACCCCGTACCCCGGGCATCGTGCTAGCGTGCAGGGCTTACTAAAAAGTAACCACGGGCAGGAGGTCGAAATTAGCCACTTAACCAAGGCGTTCGACCGCCGCGCCATTCCACCCTGCGCTGTCGAGACCCGCTGGGTCGCGCCAGATGGTCACTCGATCAGGCGTCTCGACTGGCCGGAACCGGATTCGCCGGCGGAAGGCTCGCTGCTGTTCATGCCCGGCCGCGGCGACGCCTACGAAAAGTATCTCGAGGCCTTCGAGCATTGGCGCGGCCGCGGCTGGCGGGTCACTGCCGCCGACTGGCGCGGGCAGGCGGGTTCTGGCCGGCTTGGGGCGGACACGGTTACGGGACACGTCGATGATTTCGCGCACTGGGTGGGGGATCTGGCCGCGTTCTGGCGCGACTGGACGCGCGGCCGTGCCGGCCCGCTCGTTCTGGCCGGCCATTCGATGGGCGGGCACCTGGCGTTGCGCGCTGTGGCCGAGCAGGCGCTGGCCCCCCGGCCCGAAGCACTGATCCTGTCCGTGCCGATGCTCGATGTGCTGCCCGAAAGCGTGCCCTTGCCTCTCCGGCATGGCCTGGCGCGCGCGATGTGTGCTTTTCGCGATCCGCGCAGGCCGGCATGGAAGTGGAGCGAGCGGCCCGGCGAGGTCCCGAAGTTCCGGCAGGAACTGCTGACCCACGATCCGGCCCGCTATTCCGATGAGTTGTGGTGGCGCGAGGCGCGGCCCGAGCTGGTCATGGGGCCGGGCAGCTGGGGCTGGGTGCGCGGTGCGCTCGCCTCGATCCGCGCATTGTCGCGACCGGGCGTGCTGGAAGCCGTCGACCTGCCGGTCTACATCATCGCCACCAGCGCCGACCGTCTTGTCGGTCCGCGCGCGATCCGCCGCGCAGAGGCCAGGCTACCGAACGCGCAGTCCCTCTGGTTCGGCTCCGAAGCCGCGCACGAGATCCTGCGCGAGGTTGACCCGGTGCGCGATAAGGCGTTGTCGGCGATCGACCGATTCCTCGAGGACATTCCGCGCTGGTGACCGAAACTTACGATGTAGCTGTGATCGGCGCCGGAATGGCGGGCGCCAGCCTGGCCGCCGAGCTGGCGCCGCATGCGCGGGTGCTGCTGGCCGAAGCCGAGAGCATGCCGGGCTATCACACCACTGGGCGTTCGGCCGCATTCTATCATGAGTGCTACGGCGGACCCGACGTCGCGCCGCTCAGTCAGGCGTCGGGACCGCGGCTGCGTGAGCTCGGCGTGCTCAGCCCGCGCGGCTCCATTTATATAGCGCGCGAGGAAGATGCGCCGTTGCTCGAACAATACGTCGCCCGCTTTGCCGGCAACGGGGCGGTGATCGAGCGGGAGGGGCGCGCGGAGCTCGAACGGCGTATTCCCGGCCTGCGCCCGGAATGGACCCTGGCACTGTACGAGCCGGCTTGCGCTGACATAGACGTCGCCGCGCTCCACCAGCACTACCTTGTGGAGGCCAAGCGGGCGGGCACCGACCTGCGCGTGTCGGCGAGGCTTGAAGCGACCGAGCGAGAAGGCGACGGGTGGCACCTCTCTTTTGGGCGTGCGGGCGAGGCGCGTGCGCGTATCCTTGTGAATGCGGCCGGGGCCTGGGCCGACGAAGTCGCGGGGCTCGCTGGCGCGCGGCCGCTCGCGATTACGCCGCTGCGGCGGACGATCGCCCAACTGCGCACCGATCCGCCGCCGCCATCGGATTTGCCGCTGGTGCTCGATATAAACAGCCAGTTTTACTTCAAGCCGGAGCACGGCCGGCTGTGGTTGAGCCCGGAAGAGGAAACTCCGACTCCGCCGTGCGACGCAGCGCCAGAGGAGATCGACGTGGCGATCGCGATCGACCGCTTCGAGCGAGTCGTCGATTGGCGCATCGCGGCGGTCGAGCGCAAATGGGCCGGTCTACGCAGCTTCGCGCCCGACCGCCTTCCGGTCTACGGCTTCGATTCGCATCGCGAGGGCTTGTTCTGGTTCGCCGGGCAAGGCGGCTTCGGCATTCAGACCGCTCCGGCCGCCGCGCGCCTCGCCGCGCAACTGCTGCTTGGCCTGCCACGCGACGCGATGACCGAAGGGCTTAACGCGGCGCTTTATGCGCCCGGACGGTTCGGCTAGCGCCTCGCCGCCTCGGCGGCATCGCAGGCCAACTTGTCGACGCGCTCGTTCTCAGGATGGCCGTCGTGGCCTTTGACCCATTGCCAGGTTATCTTGTGCGGCGCCGCGGCTTCGATCAACTCGTGCCACAAGTCCTCGTTGCGGACCGGCTTCTTGCTTGCGTTGACCCAGCCCTTCTTCTGCCAGCCGGCGACCCACTTGGTCATTCCATCAATCACATAGCGGCTGTCGGAGTGGAGGGTAACTTCGCAAGGCTCGATCAGCGCCTTGAGCCCGCGGATCACCGCGGTCATTTCCATGCGGTTGTTGGTGGTATGCGCCTCGCCGCCGCTCAGCTCCTTTTCGTGCTGGCCGAGCCGCAACAGTGCGGCCCAGCCGCCCGGCCCGGGATTGCCCTTGCAGGCGCCGTCGGTAAAAATGTGAACGTGCTTCATGGCGCAGCGCGCATGCCTCAGGCTCGATTCGCGGGGAAAGCCTTCGCGCCTTGCGCGGAATAGAAGAACAGGCGGCGCGCGAAATCCATCGGGTCCTTGCGGGTCACCAGCGCGTCCGCCGGAGTGTGCAGCCAGTCATACGCCCGCGTCGCTACGAAACGCAGCGCCGCGCCGCGCGCCAGGAGCGGCAGGGCGTGCCATTCCTCGGCCGAGAGCGGGCGGCGTGCGCTATATCCCGTCATCAGCGCTTCAGCGATGTCGGACCTGAAGGTTCCGTCCTTGCCGAAGCACCACGCCGCATGGGTCACGGCGAGGTCGTAGGCGGTGAGGTCGGTGCAGGCGAAGTAGAAGTCGATCAGCCCGCAGACCCTGTCGTCGAGCAGCAGCACGTTGTCAGGGAACAAGTCGGCGTGGATCACCGAACGCGGCAGGTCCCGCGGCCAGTTGGCCGAGAGGTAAGCGAGCTCGCTGCCGACGAGATCTGCCAGCGCCGGATCGATCGAGCGCAGGCCGTCCTCGCCGCAATCGGCGAACAGCTCGCGCGAATGCGCAAGGTTCATCGTATTGGTCCGCTCGACGGGAAAGTCGGCGGCGTCGAGATGCAGTCCCGCAAGCGCATTACCCACCGCGCGGGCCTGCGCGGCGCTCGGCGCGTCCACGGAAACGCCCGACAGGAATTCGATCAGGGCGACCGCCTTGCCGTGCACCAGCCGGAACGCCGCCCCAGTGCGATCGTGGATTGTGCGCGGCACGGGACTGCCCTTGGCCGAAAGGTGATCGAGCAGGCCCAAAAAGAACGGCAAGTCCTCCACCGCCACCCGCGCTTCGTACATCGTCAGGATGTAGCGCCCGCCGGTCGTCTCGATCAGCCAGTTCGAGTTGGAGACGCCCTCGGCGATGCCCTTGGCCGAGACCAACTCGCCGACCTCGTATTCGGCGATCAGTGCCGCGAGGTCGGCGGCGGACAGCGTGGTGTAGACAGCCATTTTAGTCGAGCAATTGCCGTGGCAGCTTGAAGATCATCTTCTCCTCGGCGGTGACGAGCGTGTGCTCCTCGACCTCGCGCCACTCGCCGAGCCGGTCGACCACCTCGCGCACCAGGGCTTCCGGGGCCGAAGCCCCCGCGGTCAGGCCGAGCGTGGCGACGCCTTCGAGCCACTCGGGCTCGATGTCGGCGGCGCGCTGGATCAGCCGGGCTTCGGTGCCGAGGCGCTGCGCAACCTCGACCAGCCGCAGCGAGTTCGAGGAATTGGGCGCACCGATCACCAGCACCAGGTCGCTGTCCGCCGCGATCTGCTTGACCGCCGCCTGCCGGTTCGAGGTCGCATAGCAGATGTCCTCCGCCTTGGGGCCGACGATATGCGGGAAGCGGCGCCTGAGCACAGCGACGATCGCTGCCGTATCGTCGACCGACAGTGTGGTCTGGGTAAGGAAGGCAAGCGGGGTTCCGTCCGGAAACTCGAGCGCCTCGGCGTCGGCCACGGTCTCGATCACCGTCATCTGTCCTTCGGGCACCTGGCCGTAAGTGCCGATGGCCTCGGGATGGCCGCGGTGGCCGACGAAGACGATATGGCGGCCGGCTTCGACCTGGCGCTCGGCCTGGCGGTGGACTTTGCTGACAAGCGGGCAGGTGGCATCGAGGTAATCGAGCCCCCGCTGTTGCGCTTCGATCGGCACGGCCTTGGGCACGCCGTGCGCGCTGAACACCACCGGGACTCCGTCGGGCACATCGGCGAGCTCTTCGACGAACACCGCGCCCTTGGCCTTGAGGCTCTCCACGACGAAGCGGTTATGAACGATCTCGTGTCGGACATAGACCGGCGCCCCGTAGCGCTCGAGCGCGCGCTCGACGATCTCGATTGCCCGATCGACCCCGGCGCAGAAGCCGCGCGGCGCCGCGATCAGCACCGTCAGTGGCTTTACCGCGGCCATGGCCGATTCCTGAAAGGGGGCGTTCATCGACGCGCCTCTAGCTGTTGTGGCCCCGCAGCGAAAGGGCTAGGGGCTGCGGCTGGTTTTGGACGAGGATCAGAGATGAAGTTCCGCACTGCGCTGCTTGCCGCCACCGTTGCCGCCGCTGCGCTCGCCGGCTGCGCTCGCGAGGGCGATATCGTGGTCGAGCAAGGGGTCGGCATCACTGCGCTGCGCAGCGTGTGCCCAGCGGTCGGCGTGCCCGACTTCACCGGCAACGTCACTCTGTTCAATCCCGCCGACGCACGCACTGCCGACGCGATCGACGTCACCGCTTCGCTCACCAATGTGCGCAGCCAATGCGACGACACCGGCAACGAGGTGTACTCGACCGCGACCTTCGACGTGCTCGCCCAGCGGCGCGACACGCGTGGCGCGCGTACGGTGACGCTGCCGTATTATTCGACGGTGGTGCGCGGTGGGAACGCGGTCGTGGCCAAGCGGTTGGGCTCGGTCACGCTCAATTTTGCCGACGGCCAGGACCGCACTTCCGCACGCGGGACCGCGGGCGCGGTGGTCGACCGTGCGGCGGCGACGGTTCCGCCAGAGATTCGCCAGCGCATCACCGCCCGCCGCCGTGCCGGTGAGGCCGAGGCGGCGATCGACCCGCTGACCCAGCCCGAGGTGCGCGAGGCGCTGGCGCGCGCGAGCTTCGAGCTGCTGATCGGCTTCCAGCTGACCGAGGACCAGCTCGCCTACAACGCCACGCGGTAGTTTCCCTTCCGCATGCGGGAGGCGTTAGGGGGTGGGTGTGCGGGTCGGCTGAGGCCCACCCCGGCCCTTTCCGCGAGCGGGAGGGGAGTTTCTTCCCCCCGGCCTGCAAACGCGCTAACGGCGCGGCCCATGGACCAAGCCCAGACCCTTTATGCCGCCTTCGCGGGCAAGATCGATGCCGCGTTGGGCGCGCTCGAGAAGGAAGCGCTGCTGCCGCCGAACGCGCCGCGCCATGCGGTTAGCGTCGAGCCGCCGCGCGATCCCTCGCATGGCGACCTCGCCACCAATGCCGCGATGGTGCTCGCCAAGGAAGCGAAGTCGAACCCGCGCGCGCTCGCCGAGCGTATCGTCGAGAAGCTCGCGGGCGACCCGCTCGTGACGAGCGCCGAGATCGCCGGGCCGGGCTTCATCAACTTGCGCCTCGCACCCGCCAACTGGCTCGCCGAGCTCAACGCAATCGCTGCGCTCGGCGTGAACTACGGCCGCTCCGCGATGGGCGAGGGACGAACGGTCAACGTCGAGTACGTTTCGGCCAATCCGACCGGCCCAATGCACATGGGCCACTGCCGCGGCGCAGTAGTGGGTGACGCGCTTGCCGCGTTGCTCGAGTTCGCCGGGCATAATGTGGTGCGCGAATACTATGTCAACGATGCCGGCGGCCAGGTCGACGTGCTCGCCGATTCGGTGTTCCTGCGCTACTCCGAGGCGCTCGGCGTCGAGATCGGCGAGATTCCCCCGGGGCTTTATCCGGGCGAGTACCTCAAGCCAGTCGGCGAAGCGCTGGCGGCCGAATACGGCGACAAGTACCTCGGCGCCCCTGCCGACGAATGGCGCGGCCTGTTCCGCAAGCGCGCGGTCGCGGCGATGCTGGAGCTGATCAAGGCCGACCTCGCGCTGCTCGGCATCCACCACGACGTGTTCGCCTCCGAAGCCGAGCTGCAGCACGCCGGCAAGCCCGCCCAGGCCGAAGCGTGGTTGCGCGACCATGGCCTTGTCTACGACGGTCACCTCGAGGCGCCCAAGGGTAAGACGCTGGAAGACTGGGAACCGGTCGAGCTGCCGCTGTTCCGCTCGACCCGTTTCGGTGACGATCAGGACCGGCCGATCAGGAAGAGCGACGGGAGCTGGACTTACTTCGGCGCCGATCTAGCCTACCATATGCAAAAGGCGGGAAGCGCCGACGAGCTGATCGACATCTGGGGTGCCGACCATGCCGGCACGGTCAAGCGGATCAAGGCTGCGGTCGCCGCGCTTTCCGAAGGGCAGGGGAAGCCGATCCCGTTCGACGTCAAGCTGGTGCAGATGGTCCAGCTCCTGCGCGGCGGCGAGCCTGTCAAGATGTCGAAGCGCTCCGGTGCTTTCGTGACGCTCGCCGATGTCGTCAACGAAGTCGGCAAGGACGTGGTCCGCTTCACCATGTTGACCCGCAAGCCCGAGGCGCAGATGGACTTCGACTTCGCCAAAGTTGTCGAGGCGTCGAAGGACAACCCGGTCTTCTACGTCCAGTACGCCCACGCGCGGATCCACTCGACCTTGCGCAAGGCGGAGATCGAGCCGTCGGCCGAAGCGCTGCACCGGCTCGGCGCCGACGAGCTGGCGCTGGTCAAGATCGCCGCGCAATTCCCGCGCGAGGTCGAGGCCGCGGCCAAGGCGCGAGAGCCGCACCGGATCGCGTTCTACCTCTACGACCTCGCGGCAGCGTTCCACGCGTTCTGGAACATGGGCAACGACGATTCGGCTAAGCGCATCATCCTGACACAGGATCAGGAGCTCACTGCGGTGCGGCTTTTCCTTGCCAGCCAAATCGGGCAGGTAATCCGTAACGGCCTAGCGATATTGGGGGTGCAGGCAGTCGAGGAGCTTTGACGATGGCAAAGCCGGGGGACGAGGACATGATAGAAGCCGAAGAGCAACTCGCGCTCGCCGACGGCGAGGAACGGCTGCCTTGGCTCGAATCCGATGACGAGGACGAGCAGCCGGGCGTCGACACGGGGCGGATCATCGCCTTTGCCGCGGTCGGCGTGCTCGCGCTGGTATTGCTGCTCGGTGCGCTGTGGTGGTTCACCGGCGACCGAACCGACGAGGAACTGGTCGCCGACGGCGGAACCATCGAAGCGCCCGACGAGCCCTACCGGACCCGGCCCGAAGATCCGGACGGGCAGCAGGTAGCGGGCACGGGCGATACCAGCTTCGAAGTTGGCGAGGGGCAGTCTGTCGAAGGCCGGATTGCCGGCAGCGACGCGCCCGTGCCGAGCATCGACCGCGAGCAGTCCGATGCGCCTGCGACGCGACCCACCGCCCCGGTCGGCGCGATCGGCGTCCAGGTCGGCGCCTATTCTTCGCGCGAGGCGGCCGAGACCGGCTGGTCCACCCTGTCGAGCCGTATCGAGGCGTTGCAGGGACGGAATCATCGAATCGTCCAAGGCACCGCCGATAGCGGCACGATCTTCCGGCTGCAGGCTGTCGCCGGCACGGTGGTCGAGGCGGAGACGCTGTGCCGTTCGATCAAGTCCCAGGGTGGCGACTGCCAGGTCAAGCGATAAGGCCGCGCTCGCCGGCAAGGTTACTGTCCACACCGCCAACCGGGCGCAAACTTGCTCCCATTTCGCTTTCCTGCGAGTTTTCGCCTTATGACGCCCGCGATTTTCGGCCTGGCCGGTCACGCGCTGACCGCTGACGAGCGCTCTTTCTTCCGCGACGCCGATCCGGCTGGATACATCCTGTTCGGCCGCAACGTCGAAAATCGGGCGCAGCTCAGGGCGCTCACCGACGAGTTGCGCGCAATCCATGGGCGCGAACGGTTGCTGATCTCAATCGACCAGGAAGGCGGGCGCGTGGCGCGGATGAAGCCGCCCGAGTGGGAGGTGTTTCCACCCGGCGAGGCATTCGCCAGCCTGTGGCAAGTCGCGCCGGCGAGCGCGATCGAGGCGGCGCGGGCCAATGCCGAGGCGCTCGGGCGCGACCTCGCCGAAGTCGGCGTGACTGTCGACTACCTGCCGCTCCTCGATGTCCGCCAGCCAGGCGCGCACGACGTGATCGGCGACCGCGCGCTCGGAGAACAGCCGATGCAGGTCGCGGCGCTCGGCCGGGCGGTGCTCGACGGGCTGGCGCGCGCCGGAGTAACCGGGTGCGTCAAGCATATGCCGGGCCATGGCCGCGCCTGCGCCGACAGCCACAAGGAGTTGCCCACGGTCGAAGCGAGTGAGGTGGAACTCGAAACCGACCTCGAGCCGTTTCGGACTCTTGCCGACGCTCCGATCGGGATGACCGCACATGTCCGCTATATGGCGTGGGACGCGGACAATCCGGGCACGCTGTCGCCCATTGTAGTCAACGAAGTGATCCGCGGGGCGATCGGCTTTTCTGGACTGCTACTGACCGACGATATCGACATGGAGGCGCTGTCGGGCTCGGTGCCCGAGCGGTCGGAGCGGGCGATCGCCGCCGGGTGCGACGTGGTGCTCAACTGCTGGGCCAAGATGGACGACATGGTCGATATCGCCGAGCGCCTGCCGCCGATGTCGAAGGCGGCGGCCGCGCGACTCGAACGGGCGCTCAATCGCACCGGGAGTGTGCACAATGGTATCGATCGTGCGCAACTGATCGCCAAACGCGACGCGCTGCTCGATCTCGCGAGGGACCTGGCATGATTTTGGGCGCGGCCTTGCAGTATTCAGCCTCCTCCCCCTGGAGGGGGAGGGTAGGGTGGGGGTGCTCGACGCTCGCGTGGACGCGGGGCGTCG
>CBHCZH010000040.1:0-24001 GCA_965977975.1 uncultured bacterium | reverse complement strand
TGGCTACGCCCCAGCAGGCGCGCGCCGCATATAGCGGGCGATGCGCCGAGGTCTAGACGATAAGGCGTTGCCAGGTCCCGTAGCGCTGCCTGATGGGCCCGCGGCGCAGGCTGAGGGCGATCAGCGCGATTCCGCTCGCCAGACCGGCGAGGGTCGCGGCCGTGTCCGCGCCGAAAACGAACGGCGTCACCAGCAGCGCGGCACCTAGCGGGATCAGCAGGTAGCGTACAGGCCGCGCCACCTCCGCAGCAGTCAGTGAAACTACGGTGAGCACGAGCGAACCAGTCAGGTGGTCGGCGTGGGCCATGGCGCCCTCGGCGCCGAGCGTCGGCCGCGTGAATAGCAGCCACAGCCCGATCCCCGCAGCCGCGGCGAGGTTCCACGGCAGCGATACGCCACCGGTCCACATCGATTTCAGCACAGCGCCCGGCCGCGCGTCGAACTCGTCCGCATCCGGACCGCGCTCGCCCTCGTCGGTATCGCCGAACAGAAAGACGCGCAGCCAGCTCCTGCCGGCCCGGACCCGCCGGCGGAGGAACTGCAGCGTCGCAACCAGCTCGTCGAGCGAATAGGGGATCTGCACCAACACCGCCGCCGCACCGACCAATGCCAGCGTGCTCCAGGTGCCGATGGCGATCGGCTGGATGACGATGAAGAAGATCGAGGTCACCCCGAGCGGCGCGATCATCAGCCCGAACAACAGCACCAGCCAGGGCATCGTTCGCCAGCGGGCGCGGCTGCCGATGATGCCAGTGACGATCTCGAGCGCATAGGTGTATCCGCCCACCGCCGCGTCGGAGACCGGCCAGGCTTCGGAGACATGGCTGGTGATGATCTCCTCCGTGCCGTTCCGCGGGTCGGCCGCGGAGCCGGCGAAGAACGGTTCCCACACGCCATCGATGTGACCGAGCTGGTAGGCGGCCAGCCAGCGTGAAATCTCGAGCCCGACGATCGCCAGCAGGATGATCGGCAGCCGCTGCGTCCAGGCCGAGGGGTTGTAGCTCCAGCCGGGCGGAATCTCGGGCCCTGTCAGCGCGGCGAGCGGAGATGGACCTGGCTCGGGCGGCGTGCATACGGCAAACCCGATCGCCAGAGCGCCGACCAGCGTGTCCGAAAGATAGGCGGCCGGGTTGGTCGTCCAGAACACGAACGGCGCGGCCATCACCAGCGCGCCCACGGCCGCCGCGCCCCACCGCGCCCAGCGCAACCGCCACGAGATCGCCAACGCGGCGAATAATACCAGCGCTGAACCGAGCGCGACCTCACTTCGAGCCAGCCACGGCTCCGCGACGCCGATCAGCGGCGGCTGGCCGACCAGCCACAGGCCGAGCGCGATATTGACGAAATGGACCCAACGATAAGCCCAGTGCTCGCGGCGCAGCTTGACCTCGTGCTCGCGACGCATCTGTTCGGGATGGTGGCCGGCGTCCTTCGCTTCGGCGAGCGCGGACGGCAGCGGGATGGCGTTGGCCTCGTACCACGCCGCCGGATCGCGCTTGAGCGTGCGAATCATCGCCGGCAGCTCGTCCTTGAGCCGATGGCGCGGCTCCCAGCCGAGAAGATTACGGGCGCGTGCGATGTCGAGCTCGTAGTGGTCGTCCGCCATGGCGACCATGAATGGCTTGACGAAAGGCGCTTGGCCCTGATCGATCGCGTCGGGCACCACCGGCTCGAGCGCCGCTTGCGCGAGCGCGCCGGCCGCCGCGAGCGGCTTGGGAAGGCGCACTGTCGGCCAGTCCTCGGCGCCGTGGATCAGATAGCCGATCTCGTCCTGAAGGGCATCATATCCCACCGCCTCGCGCTCGCCGACCAGGATCGCGGTGCCCGAGGGGATGTCCTTGCGGCGGTCGACCGTGCGGCGGAACGCGTCGAGCATGTCCTCGCGATGGACCATCGCCTGGCCGGCGAGGGTCGAGCCCGAATAGAAATAGCTCTGCAGGTCGCGTGCGTGGATGCGGGCGATCTGATTCGCCAGCGTCGGGACCGACGTCTGCTCGTCGTACAGCCCGGCGAGGCGCAGGATCACGTAGGGGATGCCGCCATGCTCCTCGGCGATTGCCTGCTCGGCCGCGGCCTTGGACTTGGGATATGCCCAAGCCGGATCGATCGGCTGCTCCTCGTCGATCGGCTCTCCCGGCCGTCCCGGTGCATGAACCAGCATCGTGCCGGAATAGATGAATTGTTCGACCTGAAACGCTTGCAGGCCGCGCAGCAGGTGTTTGGTCCCCTCGACATTGACCGACTGGTAGAGGGGGTTTTCCTCGCCGGTGAAGTCGAAGTAGGCGGCGAGATGAATCACGCTGGCGATGCGCGTACCGAACCGCTCGCGCAGCTCAGCAGTCGCTTTGGCGACTGAATCCGCGCTGGTGAAGTCGGCGCCGATCAACGGAAAGTCGGCTTTCTTGCCCGGCTGGTCCAGCCCGACAACGCGATAACCATCCGCCAGCGCCGCCGCCAGCGAGCGGCCGATGTTGCCTGCGGCGCCGGTGATCAGGACGATCGGCTTGTCACTGTCCACCATCGGCGCCTTCCCGACCGATCGGGGTCGCTGGTCTGCTTACCAATAAGGAACGGCGCCGTATGTTCCGTAGTAGCCGTAGATCGTATCGCCGTAAGTGCGATACTCGGGCCCACCGAGGTCGCGAATCTCCACCGCGTCGTAGCTCGGCGCATTCTTGAGCACCGACGGGTCGAGCGGCACGGTGAAGCCGCCGCGCTCGACGTCGAATTCGAGCAGCGACCACGGCACCGGGTGGAACTTCTCGCCGATGCCAAGGAAGCCGCCGAACGACATGATCGCGTAGATCGTCCGGCCGCTGACCTTCTCGATCGACAGGTCGTCGACATGACCGAGCCGGGTGCCCGCGCGGTCGTAGACCGGCGTGCCGGTGACGCGGCTCGATAGGATGAGCGGATGGGCCGAGGTATCCGGCCGTTCTTGCGTCATCTGGTCCATGGGGTGTGCTCCTTTCCGAACAACAGAATGGATCACACCCGCAACGCGCGGGGCGGGCGTTGGCTCCGAGCCGGCGCTAGACGTCGGCGCGCTTGCGGACCGGGTCGAACAAGGACCTGTCCTCGACCGCGTCGAAATCCGCGGCCGAGTGGCGTTCCCGCATCGCGGGGGTGTTGACGAGCCGCCCGCGGATCGCGCCCGGACGCGTGTCGATCGCGCGCACCCAGCGGCCGACGTTTTCGTACTCGTGCAAGGACAGGAACTTGTCCGCGCCGCCATAGGCGCCGTGATAGAGGTTGCCGAGCCAAGTGTAGCAGGCGACGTCAGCGATCGTGTAGTCGGCCCCGGCGAGGTACTCGGTCTTGGCGAGCTGCATGTCGGCGACCGAGAAGATCCGCTTGGTCTCCATTGCGTAGCGGTCGATCGGATACTTGTAGCGCTCGGGCGCGTAGACGTAGAAATGCCCGAACCCGCCGCCGATGAACGGCGCGGTGCCCATCTGCCACATCAGCCAGCTCAGCGTCTCCGCCCGCGCGGGATTGGTCTTCGGCAGCAGGTAATCGAACTTCTCGGCGAGGTGCACCAGAATCGCGCCGCTCTCGAACACCCGGAACGGCTCGAGTCCCGAACGATCGAGCAGCGCGGGGATCTTCGAGTTCGGATTGAGGTCGACGAAGCCCGACCAGAACTGCTCGCCCTCGAATATCTTGATTGTCCAGGCGTCGTACTCGGCGTCCGAGAACCCCGCTTCGAGCAGTTCCTCGAACATGATCCCCACCTTCATCCCGTTGGGTGTGGCGAGCGAATAGAGCTGGAACGGATGTTCGCCGACCGGCAACTCCTTCTGCTCGCGCGCGCCCGCGGTCGGGCGGTTGATGCCGGCAAACTGGCCGCCCTGGCCGGGATCATTGTCGCCCCAGACTTCGGGCGGGGTGTAGACGTCGTTCATCAGGGGAAGGCTCCTGCGGGGGTCGTGTTGCGCGCCAGATGGCGTGCCCGCACCGGAACCGCAAGCATGGCACTCGCGAGCCATGGTGCCTTATCGGACTATGGGGCCGGGACTAAAAATGGGGAGCGAGTTTCTTGAACTCAACGGGCCGCTGTATCCGCTCATACAGCTGTCGGGCGCGATGAACGAAATCGGTCGACGAGCCACGCGCTTAGGCGCCATACCAAACCCCAAGCGACGCCAGCCGCTGTCCAAATCGCAGGGCCTAGAGGGTCAGCCAGCAGGCGTTCGATCGCCGCCGCCGGTTGTGCCGATTGAAAGACGAGAACCACAATGATCAGCGCCGCGGTGACGCCCCCGGCAAGCGGAACGAACAAGTTGGCCAGCGCCTCAACTCGGAGACGACGTAGCACCACTTCGATCGGCGTGAAGACGATGATTGCGATAAGGAGACCCGGCACCAAGCCAATCATCGGGATAAGAAGAATAAGCCCAACGTGCGGATTCAGCGACGCCGCCGCGAAAAAAAGCAAAGGCGCTACGAACATGATTACGCAAGCCAAGGCACGTAGCAGAAACATGATGTCGCCCCCTTCGGCAAGCTTCTAGCGTGGTGTGGTTAACGCAATACTCCGCGGTAACTAAGTTGGGCGGGAGAGCGCCGATTGGTTGAGGAACCGCAAGCGCGGCGCGCCCGTTGCTGCCATCCATGATCTCCGCGTCCTCCGCTTTCGAATATGTAGACGACAGCGGGCCGGGCATCACCCGCAAGAAGTTGCGCCACGGCTGGGCGTACTTCGACCCCGACGGCAAGCGGATCACCGACCGCGCCGAGATCGACCGGCTCAACGCGGTCGCATTGCCGCCCGCCTACACCCACGCCTGGTTCTGCCCGAAGGACTGCGGCCACCTGCTCGCCACCGGGATCGATGCGCGCGGGCGCAAGCAGTACCGCTACCACCCCGATTTCCGCGCCCGGCAGGAAGCCGAGAAGTTCGACGGCTGCGCGGAATTCGGACGGCTCCTGCCCAAGGCGCGCAAGCGCGTCGCCAAGGACCTCGCGCGCCGCTCGCTGAGCCGCGAGCGGGCGGTGGCGAGCGTGATCCGGCTGCTCGACCTCGGCGCGATCCGCGTCGGCAACGAGAGCTACGCCAAAGCGAACAAGAGCTTCGGCGCGACCACGCTCCGCGACCGCCACGCCAAAGTCACCGGCACCAAGCTCCGCCTGCGCTTCAAGGCCAAAAGCGGCCAACTGCGCGAGGTCACGATCAGCGACCGGCGGCTCGCGAGCGTGGTGCGCCGGATGCAGGACCTGCCGGGCCAGCACCTGTTCCAGTACCTCGACGAGAAGGGCGAGCCGCACCCGGTCGGCTCGCACGACGTCAACGCCTACCTCGCCGAGACGATGGGCGCGTCGTTCACCGCCAAGAACTTCCGCACATGGCACGCCAGCGTTCTGGCGCTAAAGCTGCTGGCCGAGGCCGATCGGCCGCTGACTCTCAAGGAGCTGACGACCGACGTCGGCGACGAGCTCGGCAACACTCCGGCGATGGCGCGCAAGAGCTACATCCACCCGGCGGTGATCGCGCTGGTCGAGCGCCAGCAGAAATGGCGAGCCCGCCTCAAGCTCCCGCGCGAGGGCAAATGGCTCGATCGCTATGAGCGTGCGCTGATTCGGCTGCTGGAGAAGAGCCCGAGGGCGGGAACGCTGCTGGCGCGGTGACTAAATGATCCGAAGGAGGTCGGCCGATACGTCGGCGGGGCGCTGCAGCACGGCTTCAAGAAGCGCGATGCGGTAGTTGCACAGCTCATCCGCGTCGCCGCGATCTCCGGCCGCCCGCCGCACGACTTCTTCGGAAAGCCCTGTCGACCGGATGATCTGCTCGATCACCGGGCCGGGAATCCTCGCAGTCGTAGGAAATTGGCTGTCGCTGGGAAGGAGCAGATCTGCACCGGCAAGCCGCACGGCCAGTTCCCTTTCCTTGGCCCGCAAGTCGTCGGAAACCGCGACGTTCGCCGGAAACGTCCCTTCGCGCGCGTAGCGCAGGCAGTCCCACGCGTCCCTTTGCTCTCGTACGAACTGGAGCAGATCCAGCTTGACCTGCTTGATGGCGATAAGCGTCTCGAAATCCGCGTCGCGGGCCGCGAGCTGGGTCTGGCCCCGTAGGGCGATCAGGAGCTGTCTGCCCGTATCGTCGACGTAGCCGGAGCTGCGCCCCTGCCGGCTGCTGGCTCGTCGAATGGCGTCCCATAAATCAGGCGCTTCCGCGAGCAGGGTGTCGTCATTGAGACGTTCGCCGAACAATTCGATGATAAGGTCGTCGACCTGGATTGCGTTCCACGCGATCTCGTCTTGGAGCTGGACTTCGGGTGCGGGAGCCGGAGTGAATAATCGGGCCACTGTCGACAGGATCCACACCACCACGATGATCCGCCAAACGACCGTCCACGGCGACCAGGGCGATTCCTCGAACGTCGCTTCCCAGGAAGCGACACGTTCGGGATCGAGGTGGCGTTCGATTTCGGGGAAATGCGCCCGGATTCCGACGAGCATGTTTCGCACGTCGTCCTTGCCGACCCTCATGAACGCGAACGCGCCCTTGGAGCCGGGCTTCGAGAGCTCGGCCCAGATCTTGTGCGACTTGTGGTCCGGCTGCTGGACATTGGCGTGGAACCGCATTCCCCGCAGCCGCTGGTTGATAAAGGCGATCGCGGGACGCTCGTTCAGGCGGCCTGCTTCGTCCAGCCAATCGAATGCCGCCACCGCGTCCTCCAGCAGCGGGGCGGATCGCGGCCAGGCGGAGGCCAGGTGGTGCGCGAGCCATTCCTCGATCACCCCGTGCTGGTCGACCGTCGCTTCCTGCGCTTCGCCGATGATCGCCGCCAGCGCGCGCGCCGCAATCTCCCATTCGTCCTGCTCGAGCGGTCGGTCGGTCTGCTCGCCGTTTGGAAACAGGATCGTGAGGAGGATTTCCGGCGGCGTTGGGTCACGGGGCTCCGGTTTTCGCGCGTCCATCTCGTCCCGGGTCCCACCGTCATCGAGCAGTGAGGGTTGGTTGATGTCGCCTCCGACGTCGGCGGCCCGCGGGTCATCGCCATTGTGGTCGATCGCGACTGGCTCCAGCCGCGCCGCGAGCGCCAGCGCCTGGTCGCGGGCATCGCGTAGCCTCGTATAGGCTTCGATCTCCCGGTCGACGTCGAGCAGCTTTAGCTTGGCGGCGTAAGCCCGGCGGATCGCAGCACGGTCTTCGGTGGGATCGATCCCGAGCGTGCGCCAGGGGCCGCGGCGGCTCACAGCGGCGATTCGCCTTCAAGCTCGTCGAGCGCCTTGGTCAGCTCCTCGCGCGCGATCGCGATGCCACGCGGTTCCTGACGCTCGATAACGCCCTCGAACTGGCCGATCCAGCGGCCGATCGCTTCGCGGGCCGGACCCGTGAAATGTTCGTAGCAACGGCCCGCTCGCGCCATCAGCGCGATATTCTCGGCGTCCTCGCGCGGATGGACCTTGAGTCCGGCCAGGGCGGCACGGCGCTTCTCCAGTTCCTTGCGGTCGCGCCGGTCCTCCTCGTCGACGATCACTACGTTGCGGCTCATGCCGGTGGCGGGGACCGAAGCGTCGACCTCGAGCAAGCCGGAGCTGTCGTAAGTGAAGCGGATGATCACTTCGGTGGTCCCGGCAGGGGCCGGCGGGACCGGCACGTCGATCTCGCCGAGCAGCACGTTGTCCTGCACGAGCCGCGCCTCGCCCTGGTAGATCCCGAAGTGGATCGCCCTCTGATTGTCGACCAGTGTCGAATAGGTCTGCTCACGGCTGACCGGGACCGGCGTGTTGCGCTCGATGATCGGTGAGAAGATGCCGTTCCGCAGCCGGCCCTGCTGATCGTATTCGCCGACATCGACGCCCAGAGTGAACGGCGCCACGTCGGTGATCCGGATCTCTTCGAGGCCTTCGCCACGCGACAGCAGACCGGCTTGCGCCGCCGCGCCGAGCGCAACGGCGTGATCGGGGTGAACTCCTGAATTCGGGAAGCGGCCGAACATCCGGGTCAGCGCCCGCCGCACCACCGGCATCCGCGTCGCGCCCCCGACCAGGACGATCTCGCTCAGCGCGGCGCTGTCGATCCCGCAATCCCGCAGCGAGCGGACGACCGGCTCGCGCAGCCGCGTGAGCAGGCCCGATACCTGGGCTTCGAACGCTTCCTCGCTCACCATCGCCGAGTACGCCGTCTCGCCCAGGGTGACGCGGAATTCGGCCTCGGGCGACTGGGTCAGTTGGCGTCGCGCTTTCTCGGCCGCGAAGAACAGCAGCGCTTCGCGGCGGTCCGGCTCGAGACGGCTCAAAGCATCCTCGGCCCCGAGCAGCGGCCGTGCGAGCTGTATCATCGCAGTGTTGAAATCGTCGCCGCCGAGCCGGTTGTCGCCGGCGGAGGCGCGGACCTCGACCACCCCGTCGAACATCTCGACGATCGAGACGTCGAACGTCCCTCCGCCGAGGTCGAAGACCAGGAACGGCTCGCGGTCGCCGCGATCCTGGAGGCCGTAGGCGAGCGCCGCGGCCGTGGGCTCGTTGATGAGCCGCTTGACGCTTAGGCCGGCAAGCTCGCCGGCCCGGCGCGTGGCCTTGCGCTGACGGTCGTTGAAGTAGGCGGGCACGGTAATCACGGCTTCGCTCGGCATTTCGCCGGTGGCCGCCAGCACGTCGTCCCGCAACGAGCCCAGTACCAGGGCCGAAAGATCCTCCGGAGTGTAGTCGCGCTTGTTGCCGAGCCTGACCGTGCGCTGCGTTCCCATCAGCCGCTTGAAGCTGGTGACGGTCTCGGATGGATGCGTCGCCAGCCGGTCGAGCGCAGCGGCCCCGACGAAGACCGCACCGTCCTTGGCGATCGATACCGCGGAAGGGGTGAGTGCTTCACCCAGCGCGTTCGGCACGAGCTCGGCACCGCAGTCGCGCCAAATGGCGACCGCGCTGTTGGTCGTCCCCAGATCAATCCCGATAAGCACGAGTCGCCCCCACGATCCCTTTGAATCGAATTCCTTAAGGAGCCGTCGTCGCCAGGCAAGGCGTATCAGCACCCAGCTATGCGGAACATTTACCGTAGAGCATTCGCGCACTCAGGAGAGGTCCGCAGCGGCTTCGGTGAAACCCGGGTCAGGGCTGACAGCCGCCTCGCCTGCCGCTACCGCGGTCGGCATGGCACAGCTCTACCAAGGAAAGTGGCTCGATACTGCGCCAGCCGCCGAGGAGATCGGCGAAGACGGCCGCTTTCGGCGTATCGATAGCCCGCTGCGGGACACCATCTCGGCCGATCCCGGCGCCGAATTCCTCGCCGAAGCCGGTCGCTATCACTTGTTCGTCGCCTGGGTCTGCCCGTGGGCCGCGCGCACGCTCGCTTTTCGGGTGCTCAAGTGGCTCGAGGAGGTGGTGAGCGTGTCCTACGCGCGGCCGGGCCTGCCCCGCGAGGGCTGGGTGTTCGACGAAGGGCCGGACGGCCCGGTCGAGGGCGGCTATCCGTTGCACCGACTTTACGTCGAGCACGATCCGCGCTTTACCGGCAAGGTCACCGTCCCGACGCTGTGGGACCGGAAGACGCGCCGGATCGTCAACAACGAGAGCTCGGAGATCATCCGCATCTTCAACTCGGCGTTCGACCATCTCACCGGCAACCGCCTCGACCTATATCCGGAAGAGCTGCAACGGCCGATCGAGCGCTGGAACGACCTGATCTATCCGGGGCTCAACAACGGGGTCTACCGCGCCGGCTTCGCGACCACGCAGGAGGCCTACGACGAAGCGGTCGACCAAGTCTTCCACACGCTCGACGTGATGGAGGAGCAACTCGCGCTCAACCGCTACTTGTGCGGCGAGTACCTGACCGAAGCCGACTGGCGCGCGTTCACCACGCTGGTGCGCTTCGACGTTGGTTATCACGGCGCGTTCAAGTGCAACCTGCGGCGGATCGAGGACTACCCGGCGCTGCGCAATTACCTGCGCGAGCTCTACCAGTGGCCAGGCATCGCTGGCACCGTGCGGCTCGACCTGATCAAGCACGGTTACTGGTTCCTCGCCGACCGCCACCACATCGTCGCGATCGGGCCCGAGCTCGACCTGACGACGCCGCACGACCGCAAGCATCTCGAAGGCCGTGGGATCAAGCTGCGCGTCGATCAGGCGCCAGTGGCCTAGACCCTGTTACACCCACTCGGGAGCATCGTGACGGAGCCGATTTTGGCCGAGTGCGAGGCGCGAGGAGGAAGCGATGTGTAATCATCGTGACCGACGAGCAACGCTGCACTCGGCCCAAAGCGGCCCGCCGCTGCGGGCTTCCCAAGGCGATCACGGTGCTTCCGAGTGGGTGTAACAGGGCCTAACAGAGGAAGCGGTAGCCCGAGATGCGCGCCGCCTGGCCGTGGCGCGCGCCGAGCTGGTCGACGAGGTTCCAGACATCCGTGGCGAAGATCTCGAAGCGCCGCCCCTCCGCGTTGACGCGCACGCTGCGGTAATCGTGGATGATGCCGCGTTCCTGGAGCCGTTCGAGCATGCGCTCTCGTTCCTCTCGCATCGAAGGCTCGGTCGAGCGGTGCGAAGGCATGCCGATGAAGTCCGGCGCATCCATGGCGAATAACTCGAGCGCGGCACGGTTGCCGTAGAAGAACAGCGGATCGGACTCGGTGCCGTGCGCGAGGATGATGCGGTTGGCCCGCCACATCGCTTGTTCGAGCGGATCGCTGCCGGTCACAAGCGGTTGGCCGGCAAGCCGCTCGAAGCTTTCGGCGATCAGCGCCAGCCGTCCGCCGGCGCTCTTGCGCATTGCGACGCGGGCGCCCCTGGAAACTTTGAACATCGGCCCATGCGTAGCGCTTGCCCCGCGGCGCGCAATCGCTCATCGATCGGCATCCGACGGGAAGGCGTGGGAATGGATCGACAGGCGGACCTGATCGTCGTGGGGGGCGGCTCGGCCGGACTGCCGTGCGCGGTACGGCTGGCCGAAGGCGGGTTGCGGGTGCTTCTGGTCGAGGCAGGCAAGCACCACCGCGACCTGCGCATCTCGGTCCCGGCGCTTATGAGCGGGATGGTGCAGAAGCCCGCGTTCGACTGGTGCTATCGGGCCGAGCCCGACCCGTCGGTCGGCGGGCGGCCCGACGTGTGGCCGGCCGGCAAGCGGCTCGGCGGCGGCAGCGCGATCAACGGGATGATGTTCATCCGCGGCCATACGTGGGACTACGACCACTGGGCCGAGCTTGGCGCGACCGGCTGGGACTATGCGAGCGTGCTGCCGTACTTCCGCAGGCTCGAGCACAACGAGCGCGGCGCCGACGCATGGCGCGGCGAGGGCGGACCGATCCACGTCTCCGAAGTCCGCTCGCGCTACGAGATCACCGAGGAATGGATCGAAGCCGCCAGGCAGGCCGGAATCCCGCGCTCATCCGACCTCAACGGCGAGACGGCGGAAGGGGTCGACTACATCCAGCTGTCGCAGCGCCAGGGGCTGCGCTGCTCGACCGCGCACGGCTACCTCGAGCAGATGCCCGGCGGGCTGGAGATCATGCTCGAGGCGCAAGTGTTGCGGATCGAAGTCGAGAACGGCCGCACGACCGGCGTGACGATCCGGCGCGGCGGCGAGCAACGCACGCTGACCGCACGCCGCGGCGTGGTGCTCAGCGCCGGCGCGCTCAACACGCCCAGGCTGCTGATGCTGTCGGGGATCGGACCTGCCAGCGATCTGCAAGCGCATGGCATCGCTGTGGTGCGCGACCTGCAAGGAGTAGGGCAGAATCTGCAGGAGCACCCTGGCGTCCACCTCGCCAACACGGTCTCGGCGCGCACGCTCAACGACGACGCGCGCGGCCTGGCCGGCTTTAGGCAGCTGCTCGCGTTCGCGTTCGGCCGTGGCGGCGCGCTGACCACCGGGATCGGCCATGCCCAGGCGTTCGTGCGCAGCCGCGACGGGCTGCCCGCGCCGAACCTCCAGCTCGCGTTCAGCGCCTTCGCATTCGAGATCACGCCGAAAGGTAATCTGGCCCTGGCGAAAGATGCGGCGGTGAGCACGTTCGTCGCGCTGATGCGCCCCGCATCGCGCGGGCGGATCACGCTGCGCTCGGCCGATCCCGACGCGCCGCCGCGGATCGAGCACCAGCTGCTCGGCGAGGAGGACGATGCCACCCAACTCGTCGAAGGACTCGAGATCGCGCGCCGGATCATGGCGCAGCCGGCGATCGCGCGCCATGTGACGGGCGAGATTCGGCCGGGCTTGACGGCCGACAGCCACGCGGCGCTGCGCGGCTACGTCGGCGCGGCGACGATTCCGATGTTCCACCCGGTCGGCAGCGCGAAGATGGGCGCCGCGGGCGATCCGCTGGCGGTGGTCGGGCCGGATTGCCGGGTGCGCGGGATCGAAGGGCTGTGGGTCGCCGACGCCTCGATCATGCCCACGATCCCGCAAGGCAACACCAACGCCACCGCGATCATGATCGGCGAACGGGCCAGCGACCTGGTGCTGGCGGCGGTGCGGTAGGCGGCTGCCGGTTTTGCCATGACTCAGTCGTCGCGCCGTCGGATTCCTGCCAATCTGGGGATCGGAACGTGGCATGCTCCGGACGGCTGGCCGTTGAGACGCTTCACTGCGAACGCCGAGGGGCCGGCAAAGGGAAGCGTTCTTTTCCTCGGTGGACGCGGCGACTTCTTCGAAAAGTACCTCGAAGCGTTCGAGAATTGGCTCTGCGCCGGCTGGAACGTCACCGGCTTCGATTGGCGGGGCCAGGGCGGATCCGGACGCCTGCACCCGGATGGATATTGCCACGTCGACGACTTCGCCGCGTTCTCGGGCGATCTCTCCGCCTTCTGCCGCGCGTGGCGGGAAGAGAATCCGGGGCCGCATGTCGCCATCGGCCATTCTCTTGGCGGGCATCTGCTTCTCAAATCGGTGTCGCAGCGATCGGTCGAACTCGATGGGATGATCTTGCTGGCGCCGATGCTGGGCATTCGGGCCGGCCCGCTCCGGGGGCGGGCGCTGAACGGCGCTGCCGCGCTCGGCCGGCTTCCGGTCATGTGCCGCCGCGCAATCTGGAGCGGCCAGCGTAGCCCCGTGCCGGGCCGCGTCACGTCGTGCCCCGAGCGTCAGGCCGACAAGCAGTGGTGGAAAGCGGTCCGCCCCGAGCTCGGCCGCAGCGGACCGACTTGGGGCTGGCTGGCGGCCGCCACCCGCTCGATCGCCGAGCTTGACCGGTCGCTCAGAACGAGCCCGGTGACTCTTCCAGGCCTGCTTCTCGAAGCGGCTGGCGATCCGATCGTCGATTCCACCGCTATCCGTCGGTCGCTGCAGTTCCTGCCCAACGTCGGCCATGCGGTGATCGAGCGCGCCGGCCATGAGCTGCTGCGCGAAAGCGATGGCCCGCGCATCGCGTGCTTCGAGCGGATTGGCGAATTCCTGTCGTCCATCGCTGCCAGCCGGAGTTATCCACAACCGCGACCCGGATTGCCGTCATAGACGACCTTCGTGTCGCGGTGATGAAACAATCATGCCGCACTGCCGTCCGTCGAAGAGCAACCGATGGAACGAAAGACCATGCAGACTGCAGCTGTCGCGGCGGCCTATGACCGCTGGGCACCGATCTACGACCTCGTGTTCGGCGGCGTATTCCGGACGGGCCGCCGCGAGGCGATCACCGCGGCGGAGCGCATCGGCGGGCGAATCCTCGAGGTTGGTATCGGCACCGGGATTTCACTGCCGCAGTACCGGCCTGAGAGCCGGCTGGTCGGCGTCGACATTTCCGATGCGATGCTCGACAAGGCGCGGGTTCGCACGCTCCGCCTCGGGCTCGGCAACGTCGAGGCCATCGAGCGGATGGACGCGGAAGACTTGCGCTACGGTGACGGCGAGTTCGATGTCGTGGTGGCGCAGTACGTCGTCACCGCGGTTCCCAATCCCGAGCTCGCGCTCGACGAGTTCGTGCGGGTCGTTCGGCCTGGCGGCGAGATCGTGATCACCACGCGCGTCGGCGCCGGCAGCGGCTTGCGCGGGAATATCGAGAGGGCGCTGATGCCGGTCACCACCCGGCTCGGGTTCCGCACCGAGTTCCCGTGGGAGCGGTACGAGGCGTGGGCCGCGAATAACGCACAGGTCCGCCTCGTCGAACGCCGGCCGCTGCCGCCGCTCGGCCATTTCTCGCTCGTCCGTTTCCAGAAGCTAGCAGGCTGAAACCCCATGAAGACACTTCAATCGGCAAAGGTGGCGCACTTCCGCGAGCAGCTGCGCGAGCAGCGCTGGGACGATCACCGCTACTATCATCACAGCGTGATCAACCAGAGCCTGCACTTCGTCAGCGCGGTGACCTTCCTGGTTGCCTACGTGATCGTGTGGAGCGAGCCGGCGCTGGCCGCGCTGCTCGCCTGGGGCGTGGCGATGACCAGCCGGCAGGCGGGTCATTTCTTCTTCGAACCGAAGGACTACGACTACGTCAACGACTGCACCCACGAGCACAAGGAAGATATCAAGGTCGGCTACAACCTTGCCCGCAAGGTCGTGCTGATGGGGCTGTGGGCGGCGAGTCCGCTGCTGCTGATCGCGACGCCGTCGCTGTTCGGACTGGTCGCACCGCACCAGGACGCTACCGGCTTCCTGCAGAACCTCGGCCTGATGTGGCTCGCGCTCGGCGCCGGCGGGCTGGTGTTCCGCACCGTGCAGCTGTTCTTCATCCGCGACGTGGAGACCGGGCTCGTTTGGGCCACCAAGATCGTCACCGATCCGTTCCATGATTTCCGGCTCTATCGCCGCGCTCCCGCGCGGCTTGCGAAAACGGCGATCGCCTGGCGCCCGGCTCGCCTGCGCTAACGCCGCCGGCGCAGCGCGTGGTGGAGCATTTCGCGCACCACGCGCCCGCGCAGCGCTTTGCCGGCGTCGCCTTCGGGGAGCCACCACCAGCCGTCGTCCCGCATCGCCCGCGCCGCGGCGACGAAGCGGTCGGCGACTGCGGCGTAATCCGCTTCGGTGTAGGCCAGGCTGAAGATGAAGCGTCCGGTTCCAACCCAGCTCAGCGCCAGGCCTTCGGCGCGCAAATAATACTGGAGCATCCAGTGATAGCGGCCCGGCTGCGCGTAGCAGACCGTCCAGATAGTGCCGAGGTTGGCGACGCGCACCGGCAGTTCTTCGCTCTCGAGCCGCTCGTTGAGCGCCTCGGCGCGCTCGTTCCATCGCTCGTCCAGGCGATCGTAGAGCGCGCGCGCTGGCTCGGTTTCCATATGGCGCAGGAACGCGTCCATCGCGCCCATTACGTAGGGGTGCGAGTTGAACGTGCCGCGAGCGAAGCAGATGTCGGCGGGACGGTCCTGGCGGTAGCGCTTCATCAGCGTCGCCTTGCCGCACAGCACGCCGACCGGGAGTCCGCCGCCGAGCGTCTTGCCATAGGTGATCATGTCCGGCTCGACCCCGAAGTACTCGCACGCGCCGCGCGGGGCGAGACGGAAACCGGTGAAGATCTCGTCCATGATCAGCACCACGCCGGCCTTGCGGCAGGTTTCGGCAAGGCGCTTGAGCCAGTCGGCGTAGGCCGCACGATCGGTGCGTGCATCGGCACGCCGCGCGACCAGCGTCGAATCCCCCGGTGCGTTCTTGTTGGGATGCAGCGCCTGCAGCGGATTGACCAGCACACAGGCGATGTCCTTGCGGCTCGCGATTACGGCCAGGCTGCGGTCGCTCACGTCCGCGAGCGTGTAGGTGCGGTCGGCCGCGACCGGGTTGCCGACGCCCGGCTGCACATCGTCCCACCAGCCGTGGTAGGCGCCGGCGAAGCGCACCAGGTGCGAGCGGCCGGTATGATATCGCGCGAGCCGCACTGCCTGCATGACGGCCTCGGTGCCCGACATGTGGAACGAAACCGCGTCGAGGCCCGAAATCGCCTGCAGCCGGCGAACGTTGTCGGCCACGACCGGGTGCAGGCCGGCCAGCGTCGGGCCGAGCGCCGCGACGGTTTCCGTGCCTTCGGCGATGGCTTCGCGGTAGGCGTCCACGCCGAGCAGGTTCACGCCGTACGATCCGGTCAGGTCGTAGAACTCGTTGCCGTCAAGGTCGGTCAGCGTGATGCCCTTGGCGGCCAGGTAGAAGCTGCCCGCCGAGAGATGCTCGCGCACCATCGGGCTGAACTGGAACGGCACGCGATAGGCGCTGGTGAAGCGGATATCGGGAATGCCGTCGGCGATCGCGGCAGTATAGGCCGCGGTTTCGGCGAACCGCTCGCGATAGAGCTTTGCGAGTTGCCCGAAGCCATGACGGCGACGGTCGACGATCACCCGTGGCGCTCCGTCGGCGGCGAAGAACTCGTCCTCACCGAACGCATAGTTCGGCACCAGCCGCGCGGCCCGCTTCGCCATGCGCGCATGGCCGACCAATCCCGGCTGCTTGGCACGCGACAGCTGCACTCGCCGGCGTACTTTTCTGGCCGTAGCCAGCCCCGCCGCCGTCCCGAGCAGACCCAAGAGCAAACGCTTCAACGTCGTCCTCCCGCCTGGCGGAGGCCGGCCGGATGAGCCTGCGTTCCGCCGTCGCGCGTCTCGGCGCGCAGGAGGACCTCAACTTCCTCCTGACCAACCGGATACCTCGCCTCGCGCTGACCCGTTTCATGGGCTGGTTCAGCAAGCTCGAGCACCCGGCCGTGCGCACCGCGTCGATCGCCCTATGGCGCTTCTTCTGTGACGTTGATCTTACAGACTCGCCGAAAATGCGTTTTCACAGCCTGCACGAGGCCTTCACCCGCCCGCTGCGTCCCGGCGCGCGGCACGTGGAGAGTGATCCGGCGGTCGTGGTCTCACCCTGCGATGCGATCGTCGGCGCGTTCGGGCGAGTGACAGACGGACAGGCTTACCAGATCAAGGGCTTTCCCTACTCGCTCGGCGAGCTGCTCGGCGACGCCGAGGCGGCGCGCGAGTTCACCGACGGCTGGTACGTGACACTGCGGCTAACGGCGGGAATGTATCACCGGTTCCACGCCCCCCACGACCTCGCGGTCGAACAGGTGCGATACATTTCCGGCGACACCTGGAACGTCAACCCGATCGCGCTCAAGCGGATCGAGCGGCTGTTCTGCAGGAACGAGCGGGCGCCGATCGCCGTCCGACTCGACAGCAGCGGGCTGCGCCTGGCGCTGGTGCCGGTGGCGGCGGTGCTCGTCGCCAGCATCCGGCTGCCGTTCCTCGATGCCGACCGCAACGTGCGCGCGGCCGGCTCGGGCGCGCGCGCATGCTCGGCGCGTTTTGCCAAAGGCGAAGAGATGGGCTGGTTCGAGCATGGCTCGACAATCGTCGTGCTCGCCCAGCGCGAATGCCGGCCCGTCGCGCTGACCGAGGGACAGCGGATACGCATGGGAGCGCCGCTGCTCGCGATCGAGCACGGGGGATAATGCCAACGCCAAGGAGCTGTCGCAAAACTGTCTTGCGCGACAAGCGGCTGTAACAATCGGCAATCAAAGGGAGCGCCAAGAACAGCCGGTCTCCGGGGCGTAGCCGATGCTTGGCGAATTTCGTATCGACGATCTGATCGGCGCGGAGCCAGCCTCCGCGCTTCCGACTTGGGATGAAGAGCACAGGCCGTCCGTTCCCGAGCCCTCGGCAGAGGGCCGCCGCCGTTTCCGCACGATCTGGATCAGCGACGTCCATCTCGGCACTCGCGGCTGCAATGCCGAGCTGCTGATCGACTTCCTCGACAGCGTCGACAGCGAGATCATGTACCTGGTCGGCGACATCATCGACGGCTGGCGCCTCAAGAAGAAGTTCTACTGGCCCGCTGCCCACAACGACATCGTCTGGCGCATCCTCAAACGCGCACGACGCGGCACCCGGATCGTCTACATTCCCGGCAACCACGACGAGATGTTCCGCCAGTTCACCGGGCTGAGTTTCGGAGGCGTCGAAATCCGCCGCGCCGCGTTCCACGAGACCGCCGACGGTCGCCACCTGATGGTGCTGCACGGCGACGAGTTCGACGGCGTGATGCTCGCCCACCGCTGGCTCGCCTTCGTCGGCGACGCTCTCTACGAACTGATGATGGGCCTCAGTCGTCAGGTCAACGTGGTCCGGCGCTGGTTGGGTCTGCCGTATTGGTCGCTCAGCAAGATGGCCAAGCACAAGGTCAAGAACGCGGTCGAGTTCATCTACCGGTACGAAGAAGTGGTGGCGCGGGCGGCGGCGCAGCGGGGTGTCGACGGTGTCGTGTGCGGCCACATCCACACCGCCGAGTTCCGCGACTTCGACGGCATCGAATACTGGAACGACGGCGATTGGGTCGAAGGGTGCAACGCGCTGGTCGAGCATTTCGACGGGCGCATGGAAATCCTTCACTGGCCCGACGAAATAGCGAAGCGCGAGGCGGCAGCGCCACTCGATGCGGTTGTGAAGCGGGCCGCCTGATGCGGATTGCGTTGGTAACCGATGCCTGGACACCGCAAATCAACGGGGTGGTTCGCACTCTGACCGAAGTTACCGCCGAGCTGGGCCGGCGCGGCCATGAGGTCGATGTCGTCTCGCCCGAGCACTATTCTTCTGTGCCCTGTCCGACCTATCCTGAGATCCGGCTTGCATTGGCCGGCCGCCGAGGCGTCGGCAGGCGTTTTGGGAGCTTTGTGCCCGAGGCGATCCATATCTCCACCGAAGGACCACTCGGCTGGTCCGCGCGCGGTTGGTGCTTGGCGCATCGTCGCAAGTTCACCACCGCATATCACACGCAATTTCCCGATTACCTGGCACGCAGGACCGGGCTTCCCGCCGCGGCATTCTGGCCTTGCATCCGTCACTTCCACAGCCCCGCCGCAGGAATCATGGTCGCTATGGAAACCGTGCGGACGCAACTGCGGGCGCAAGGGCGCTGCAAAGCCGCTCTTCCGATCGATAACAAACAGCTTTCCTACCGCACCCGTTCGGTCCCATGATCGCACCGTGACTGGCTGTAAATTCTTCACGGATTTGTTCGATCCAGCCCATCCGTGCAAACGCTCGGAAAGACTTGCGAACACGATCCTCGGCAGGCTTTCGCTTCTGCTTGCCAGCGTCCTGCTCCTGGCTGGAGTTGCGCGTGCGCAAGAGCTTCCCGACGGTCCCTTGCTCGCCGCCGCCGACTTGCGTGAGGGCGTCTCGCTCGATGGGACATGGACCTACTCGATCGACCCTTATCGCGACGGCGTTGCCGGGTTTCACGGCGCGCCGGCAGGGCACGGTTATCGGCGCTGGGAGGATATCGACGTGGGCGACGCCCGCGCCGCCAATCCGCTGGCGCTTTTCGAATACGACATGGATACCTCGCCCCAGACGACGCTTCCTTCCAGCTGGATGACGCATTCGCCGCAGATGCGGCATTACCAAGGCCTGGTCTGGTACCAGCGCCGGTTCGATGCGGCGCCGCGGCCGGGCAAGCGTTACTTCGTGCGTTTCGAGGCGGCGAATTACGCAGCCGAAGCCTGGCTGAACGGCCGGAGGCTGGGGCGGCACGAAGGCGGCTTCACGCCGTTCGCGTTCGAAGTGACCGGGCTGCTGCGCGAAACCGGCAACCGGCTCGTGCTCGGCGTCGATTCCGCCCACACCGAATTCACGGTCCCGCCGCCGGTGACCGACTGGGAAAATTATGGCGGACTTACCCGCTCTGTCGGGCTGATCGAGGTGCCTGAGACGTTCGTCGACGACGCCTGGGTGCGGCTGACCGACGACGGGCGGATCGCCGTCGATGTGGCGCTCGAGGGGCCCCGGGCAGCGGGTGCTGCGGTCGAGTTCGCGATCGCCGAGCTCGGCTTACGCCGCCGGGTGACGGCGGGATCGGACGGTCGTGCTCGCCTCGACATCCCCGCACCGCGCGGACTGCGCCGCTGGTCCCCGGACGAGCCGCGGCTCTACGACGTCATCGTCACCACGGGGGCGGACCGGTGGCGCGACCGTGTCGGCTTCCGCACGGTCGCGGTCGACGGCGCGCGCATCCTGGTCAACGGCGAGCCCGTTTTCCTGCGCGGCATAAACCTCCACGAGGAGGAGATCGGCGCCGAGCCGACCCGGCGCATCACGCCCGAGCGAGCGCGTGCGCTACTGTCCGTGGCCAAGGACGGGCTGCACTGCAACTTCGTGCGCCTGGCGCACTATCCGCATGACGAGGTCATGGTTCGTGCCGCCGACGAGATGGGGCTGCTCGTGTGGAGTGAGGTGCCGGTCTATTGGCGCATCGCGTGGGAAAATCCCACCACGCTCGCCGCGGCGCGCCGCATGGTGGCCGAGAACGTGCTGCGCGACCGCAATCGCGCTTCAGTGATCTTGTGGAGCGTAGGCAACGAGACGCCGGTGACCGACGCGCGCAACGCTTTCATGGCGCGGCTCGTGGCCGACGTCCGCGCGCTCGATCCGCATCGTCTCGTGACGGCCGCGCTGTTGACCGAGCGCGACCAGAGCGAGGGTCACCCGGTGCTCAGGATCGCCGATCCGCTGGCGAGCGAGGTCGATGTGCTGTCGGTCAACACTTACAACGCCTGGTACAGTCCCGACCGACCCGCCGACCTGGCGCGGTTCGAATGGCGCCTTCCGCCCGGCCGGCCGCTGATCCTCTCCGAATTCGGCGCCGACGCCAAGCACGGGCTGCGCAACGGCGGCGCCGCGTCGCGGAAGTTCTCGGAGGAATATCAGGCCGACTATTACCGCCACACCCTGGCGATGGCCGCGCGGATCCCGACGCTGGCCGGAACTGCGCCGTGGATCCTCAAGGATTTCCGCTCGCCGCGCCGGCGGCTGCCCGGAGTGCAGGACGGCTGGAACCGCAAAGGCCTGATCAGCGAGCTTGGCGAGCCCAAGCTGGCGTTCAACGTACTCGCCGAATGGTACGCGGACAGGCGAGACAACTCGCTCCGATCAGTGGAAATCCGATGATTTCATTGGTTACTTTTACCCTAAATATCTGTCTAATAGATAAAAATTGCAAACGCTAACGAGCAATTTACCACTGTTGGCCCATTCTGATGCCTCGCTTGTCGGGAGGGGAGGTCCGATGAAACGGGAAAATCGGCGCGATCCGCGCTACAGTGTCACCGTCGACGCCAGTTTCGGCAACGAGGCGGTGACGGGAAGCGCGGTCAGGGTCACGAACGTATCGGCGCGCGGCTGTCGGTTCGCGTCGGTGCGCCGGCTCGAAAAAGGATCGTTGATCGTGCTCGCCTTCGGCGGTGCGGCTGTCCTCGACGCCAAAGTGCGCTGGCGCATAGGCGGTGCGCACGGCGTACGCTTTCAGGAGCCGCTCCACCCCATGGTGCTCGATCACATCCGCCTGTTCCTGAGCAAGGAACCTGCGTTCGTTGCCGAACGGGTGCCGATGCCGGCCTAGGATCCCTTCGCCAACTGCGCCGGGATAAAGTCCCGCCGCACGGCTTCGCTCAGGAGCCCGATCGGCAGCAGGCCCTGGCCGACGACGAAATCGTTGAACGCCATCCGGTCGAACTTGTCGCCGAGCGCCAGCTCGGTTTCGGTGCGCAAGTCGATCAGCTGGCTGTAGCCGTAGAAATAGCTGCCCGCCTGCCCCGGCGCGCGGAACGTGTAGCGATCGACTTCCTGCTTGACCATCGAGGGCGAGAAGCGGGCTTCCTCCGCCAGCACGCGTTCCGCCGTGGCGATGTCGGTGAGGCCGAGGTTGAGCATCGGGTCGAGCATCGCGCGGCTGGCGCGCAGCAGGCGGTGTTGGAGCGCGATCAGCTGGCCTTCGATCGGCTCGTAGGGCAGCATCTCCGCCTCGGCATAAAGCGCCCAGCCTTCGACGTTGACGCTGTTGAACGCGTAAAGCACCCGCGCTTGGCTGACACCGCGCTCGACCATCTGCGCGAACTGCAACTCGTGGCCCGGCCGGCCTTCGTGCACGCTCAGTGTCCAGGCCGCGGCCTCGAAGTTGAAATCGTTGGGTTCCTCGCCCGGAACCGGCGATACCGCCGTCGTCAACACGAACGTGCCGCGCTCGCCGGTGTTGCCGATCAGCCGCGGCGGGCGCATGTGCGGCGCCGGGCTGGCGGCGTTTTCCGCCTCGGTGCCGAGGCGCATCAGCACGGGGTAGTCGGGCAGCGTGACAACCTTCTCGCGTGCCGCGATCCGCTGCAGCTCACCCAGCACTTCGGCGTAGTGCGCTTCCATCCCGGCTTGCGCGATCTTGTCCTTCTTGAGTTCGGCGATGACCGAGGGATAGTCGGTCGCCGCGTAGCCGAACTTGGCGGCGACCAGCGGCGCGAGCGCTTCCATTTGCGCGCGCGTCTCATAGAATCCGCGCCGCGCCCGGGCGATCAGCTGCTCGGGCGGCAGGTCGATGCCGACGGTCTTCAAGCGGTAGGCGTAAAGTTCGGGCGGCAAGCGGAAATCGTCGCGCGCGGCGGGCAGCACGGTCGAGCGCTCCCATTCGGCATAGTCGCGCAGCTGCCGTTCCATCGCGTCGAGCGCGGGGGCGGCGCCTTCGATCTGGTACCGGGCGAACAGCTCGCGGATTCCCTCGATGTACGTGTCGGTCTTGCCGAGCGTATCTTCGACGCTGCCCTTGTAAGGGCCAACCTTGCCGGGACCCTGGCTGTCGGCCCAGCGCGCGCGGGCGAGATCGACCAGCGGCGTCGAGCCGGGATGAAGCCCGGTGTAGCGCTCGAGCAGGATTTTCGCCGTGGCGCGGCGCTCGGGCGCGATCTGATCGTCGAGCAGACCGTTCATTACCCCGAACACGGTGCGCGGGATATCGTACCAGTCGAGCGTGAGCCGGTCGCCCAGCTCGGTCCCCTCGATCGACTGCTTCAGCGAATCGATCAGGATCTGCAGGTCCTGCTTGACCAGAGGATCGCTTTCGCGCCCCTGTGCCGCCTCGAACTCGGCGAGCTGCTCACGCGCGGCTGCGAGGTAGCGTGCGCTGAGGTCAGGTCCCAGGTCCATCGCCAGGCCATCGTACTGCTCCAACCCCGTCTGCGAGGCGCCCTCGGGCTGGAACTGCGCATCCATTTCGAGCAGCTGCATGGCGTATTCGTTGCTGCGCTCGATCCAGGCGGGAGTCTCCTGCGCTGTCGCGGGTGCGGCCAAGACCACGCCGATCGCGCCGATAGTGGCGATGAGCTTGCGGGTCATCTGTGGGTCCCCTGAATGATCCTTAGGCTCGTAATCGCATTGTGTGGGTCGAGTTGGAAGCGTGCTCGACCGATGACAGATGCCGTTCGACCGGCGTCAGTCGAGCCGCAATACCCAGCCGTGCTTGTCCTCGGCGGTGCCGCGCTGGATCGCGACGAGTTTTGCGCGCAACGACCCGGTCAGCTGGCCGGGGCCGCCGCTGCCGATGGTGAACTCGCCGTCCTCGCCTGCGACGCGACCGATCGGGGTGACCACCGCGGCCGTGCCGCAAGCGAAGCATTCGACCAACCGCCCGCTTGCCGCGTCGTCGCGCCATTGCTCGAGGCTGTAACGCTCCTCGTGCACGTCGAGCCCTTCCTCGCGGGCCAGCGTGATCAGGCTGTCGCGGGTGATGCCGGGCAGGATCGTGCCGGTCAGCGGCGGGGTGATTATCCGCCCGTCGTCGAACACGAAGAACACGTTCATGCCGCCCAGCTCTTCGACCCACTTGTGTTCGGCGGCGTCCAGAAAGACGACTTGGTCGTGCCCGCGTGTGATCGCCTCCGCCTGCGGGACGAGGCTGGCGGCATAGTTGCCGCCGCATTTCGCTGCTCCGGTCCCTCCCGGCGCGGCGCGTGTGTAATTGGCGGAAACCCAGATCGAAACCGCCGGAACGCCCGATTTGAAGTAGTTCCCAGCCGGGCTGCAGATAACCAGGAACTTGTAGTGCCTGGCCGGACGCACGCCGAGAAACGCTTCGTCGGCGAACATGAACGGGCGCATGTAGAGCGAGCCGCCTTCGACCCGGGGGAACCAATCGCGGTCGGCGAGGGCGAGCTGGCGCACGGCCTCGACGAAGGCCTCCTCCGGTATTTCGGGCATCGCCATGCGCCGCGCGGAATCGTTGAAGCGGCGCGCGTTCTCCTCGGGCCGAAACAGCGCCATGGTCCCGTCGTCTAGACGGTAGGCCTTCATGCCCTCGAAGATCTCCTGCGCGTAATGCAGCACTGCCGCGGCGGGATCGAGC